>JBBQSH010000030.1:0-26104 GCA_038214015.1 Ignavibacteriales bacterium
TCTGCCCATTCGGGATTAACCCAGTTGAATCCCTGCCATCTTAAGATTGCACTTATAACTCCCATTAGAGCACCGCCGGCAATAAAGCCCGATGCAATTAATGTTCCGCGTTCTCTTCTTGCAGTATTAAGTTTTTCATCTTTGCTGCGTGTTGAAACAAAGTGTGCAATTAAGCCACCAACTAAAAGCGGAGTGTTGAGCTCAAGCGGAATGTACATTCCCAGTGCGAATGCTAAAGCAGGAACTTTTATCATTGTTAAAACTAATGCAAGAATAGCTCCAACAATGTAAAGTATCCATGGTGCAGGCTGCTGATCCATTAACGGTTGAATAACTGCTGCCATTGCATTTGCCTGCGGAGCTACGAGCGAGCCTTCACCAACAAATCCGTAGGTTTCGTTAAGTATCATAATTACAAATCCAACTGTAAGCGCTGAAACAAGTACGCCTAAGAATTTCCACTGTTCCTGCTTGCGTGGAGTTGAGCCGAGCCAGTAACCAATTTTTAAATCTGTAATAAATCCGCCAGCCATTGAAAGCGCTGTACAAACGACACCGCCAATAATTAATGCGGCAATCATTCCAGATTCACCTTTCAATCCAACTGAGGTAAGTACAATTGAAGAAAGTATTAATGTCATCAAAGTCATCCCGCTTACAGGGTTTGTTCCAACAATTGCAATTGCGTTGGCAGCCACAGTTGTAAATAAGAAAGATATTATCAAAACAATTAATAATCCTGCCAAAGCCCAGCCAAGATTATGCACAACACCCATTTGAAAGAAAATAAAAAGAAGTATTGAAGTAATAATTAATCCGCCAACTATTATTTTCATCGAAATATCTAATTGAGTTCTTTTAGCAGCGTTGCTTGCAGATTTTTTTTCGAATATTTCTTTAACAGCAAGTACAAGTGCATCTCTAATTATTTTGGATGAACGAATGATTCCAATTATTCCTGCCATTGCAATCCCACCAATGCCAACATGACGAACGTACTGTCTAAAAATTTCTTCGGCGCTCATAGCAGAAATAAATTTTGTTGCACCGGTTCCAAATGTCTCTGTTAATCCACCGCCGATATAAGATATTATGGGGACGAGCAAGTACCATGAAACAAAAGACCCTGCGGCAATTATGGCTGCATATTTTAAACCAACGATATAACCCAAACCCATTACAGCAGCGCCAACATTCAAACGGAATACAAGTTTGAATTTATCTGCAAGCATTTCACCAACGCCAACAACACGAGTTGTAAATGTTTCACTCCACCATCCAAAAGTTGCAATGATGAAATCATAGAAACCACCTATCAATCCGCTTACAACAAGTACTAAGGCTTGCTTGCCGCCTTTTTCTCCTGCAACTAATATTTCTGTTGTTGCGGTTGCTTCAGGAAAAGGAAACTTGCCATGCATTTCTGCAACAAAATATTTTCTAAAAGGAATCAGGAATAATATTCCTAACACACCGCCGAAAGCAGAAGCTAAAAATATTTGATAGAATTGCACCTGAAGGTTTAGAATATAAAGTGCTGGAATTGTGAAAATAGCTCCGGCTACTATCAATCCTGAGTTTTGCCCAATCGATTGAATAATCACATTCTGCCCGAGTGATCCTTTTATCTTCAATAAAGTTGAAACACCAACTGCAATAATTGCAATTGGAATAGCAGCTTCAAAAACCTGTCCGATTTTTAAACCCAGATAAGCTGCTGCAGCTGAGAACAACACAGCCATTAACAAGCCCATCGTTACTGAGTAAACAGTAATTTCCCGCGGATTACTATTTGCAGGCATCAGTGGTTTGTATTCTTCACCGGGCTTAAGTTCCGTATAAGCATTCTCGGGAAGTCCTTTAATTTGTCCGCCTTGATGTTCGCTCATATTACTTTCCTTTTTTAGAATTTAAAGTTAATTGGAAGTTCATATTCTGTTTTTTCTGTTGAGGGTGATTTGAAGTATAATTTTCCATATCCACTTGCATCAGCAGGAACGGTTAATTCTGGTTTAGAAAAATTAAAATCAACATATTTAATATTATTTGGATATAATGTTAGTGACGCTCTGCCGCTATTTTTTGCATCAACAGAAATTGGAGAAGGGAAGTATGTGATTTCATTAACTTCCAGATCTGCTGTTAGTTCTTTGCTTGCAAATGCTGGAATAATTTCCAGTACAAACTTCGCGCTGTCTTTATCAGCGGGCATATTAACACTAACACTTCCACCGGTTCTGTATGATAATCCGCCTTTACTTACGGCTTTTCCTGTCTCATCTAAAATCTGAAATGCAAAATCTGTTATCTTGGAATAATCTTCTTTGGTTAAAGTGAAAGAAAACTCTTTTGAGCCTTCACCATTAAATATGGTAAAAGGCATTTTATAAGTATCGTTACCATCAACTAATAAATTATATTTCCGTTGATAACCAAGCATCTCTGCATTGATGTTATAGGTTTTTGTTTCATTAAAGTAGTTAATTATTTCAATACGTTTATCACTAGATGATAATTCTTTCCTATCAACGGTTTGTATTGATGAAAATTCAACTGCTAGATTATAAGCTGATGAGTCAGTTGCTAGGAAAAATCCATCAACATCAACTTCATAAATTCCTGGTTCAAGATCGTAATAATAATTTTCAACTTTTTCATCTTTATTCACCGAATAGAGAAGAGCAGATTGATCTACCTTAATCCCATTGTTGTTATATAAGAAATATAAACATCGTGAGTATTTGTTGGATGAAGCATCTCTGCTTAAGGTGATTTTCATACTGTTCTGTCCGGCAGGAACTTTTACAAAGTATCTTTTAATCATTCCCTGGTTTATTGTTTGATCTTTCCAAAACATCTGGTAACTGTTTGTTGAATTAATTTCATAAGGAATTACTACTGTTGCAAGCAATTCAAATTCAGGAGTTTTACTTGCATCATCGCGGTATGCAGTTATCTTTGCAGTATAAAGTCCCGGTTCTTTTATTTTAGATTTATCCAACTTTACATTAACAGTTGCAAGCTGATCATTTCTTATATAAGTTTTTTTCTGAACAAGGGTAAGCCAGTCAGCGTCACATTTTAAATTATAAACCCTGTAAAACTTGTCTGATTTAATTGAGTTATCTCTTTTAACATTGAATGAAAAAACTTCATCACCTGTTAAAAAAGATCCATCTCGGATATAAAGATTTCTTGATTTATTATCCGGCTGATTTGGTGCGAATGATGAAACTGTATAAGTCTCAAATTTTGAGATTTCATTATTCGTTAAATACTTTTTAAGAATTTCATAAGAGTTCATAACATTTATGTATCCAGGACCTTGATCTAGCACAGTGTAAGCATGCCACTTAACTGCACCTTCTCTGATAACTTTATAAAGAAGCTGGGATGGAATCTTAACTCCGGGAAATTCTTTTTCAGCAGCACTTAATAATAATGCCATCACTCCGGAGGAATAAGGACAAGCCATACTTGTTCCCCAGAATTTATCTCTGCCACTAAAATTTGGAACGGTAGATGTAGCTGCACCCGGAGAAATTACATCGGGCTTGCTAACTTCTCCACCACGGGAACTAAAATGCAAAAGAATATTGGATGGCAGTAGATTCCCATAATTATCTCTTGCAATTTCCTGAGTTAAAACTGCACCGGATGAAAAGACATAACTGCTCGAAGAAGGTAATCCTGCTGAAGAAATTCCCGGACCTTCATTTCCGTTACTGGTGCTCACATATAGATATGGATTTTTCTTTAAAAGATCCTCAAGAAATTTTTCTATTTCAGAACGTCCTTCAATTTCACTTCCAACACCAAAGCTCATGCTAACTATGCAAGGAACTTTCATTTCTTTAGATATTTTATCAGCGTATAAATAAGCTTTCTTCATGCTTTCTGTTACAGTGGCGCCGCCGGGATAATTATTGTTACCGAGTTTTAATCCGATAACTTTTGCTCCGGGTGCAACGCCATTTATACCAGCATCTCCAATATTAAATCCAGCAGCTATTCCCGCACAATGTGTACCATGTGAACCATCATCAAAAAAAAGTGAAATACGTTTCTCATCGGGAAAAATATTTAATGCCATTGTAATCGGCGCTAAACCTTTTTGATTTTGAATTGTAAATGAATCAAAATTTTCTTTGTAGTTGCGTAAAGGCTTTTCGTCAGAAAGATCGCCATTGCCGTTTGTATCAAAGTAAACAACCCAATAACCTTCGGTTGTTTTATATGTAACCATAAAATATTTGTCATCTTTAACACCATTGCCATTTAAATCCTGTGCACCGGAACCAGAATTCATCAAATGAGTTTCATTTAAAACGCTAATCCAATAACTATCATCCGCACCTTTTAACATTTTATTTTTATCTGTAAAAACAGAATAACCTTTACTCTCATTTTCAAAAACATCTTTTCCATCTTTACTTGTTAGATCAGCTTCAACGAGAGGCATATCACCTTGTCCCGTAAAATCCTGTGCATCAATAACTTTTACTTCTCCTGTTGATGTTTTTGTAAGCCCATCTATTCCCATATCAACGCCGGTATCAAGCACTAAAATAATTGTGCCTCTTCCGTCGTATTCCGGATGTTGTTTTATAAATTCTTGAACGCCGGTATCATTTAATGATAAAAATGTTTGTTCATTTTCTTGAGCAAAAATTGAAATTGCAAATAAGAAAAAAATAATTGTAAGAAATCGGGTCTTCATAGCAGTACAACCTATTTATTTTTGTAGAGATAATTTAATTTTTCTGTGGTAAGAAAATTCGAAATGAAGTTAAATGTAAGTTGCTTCATAAGCCTAAATTTAATTATAAAATTTATGCTTAAATTTAAGCACAAATAACGAGATTTTTCAAATAAATTATCAAGTGTTTTACTGTCATTCCGAACCCGACTTCAGTCGGTGAGGAATCTGTTCAATTCTATAATCAGATTTCTCTCCCGATAAATCGGGATCGAAATGACAATAGAATTAATTGTCACCCTGAGCGAAGTCGAAGGGTGAAATAAATAAGTTTTATGAATAAACCAAAACTATACATCGTTTCTACACCAATCGGAAATTATGAAGATATAACTTTACGTGCTTTGCGCATTTTAAAAGAATGTGATTTTGTTATTTGCGAAGAATTAAAAGAAGCACGAAGATTTTTATCGCATTACAAAATAGAGAAAGAGCTCTTTCCACTTAACGAGCACAACGAAAATGAAACTGCAAACGAGTTAATCTTAAAATTGCTGGAAGGAAAAACTGCTGCACTAATTTCTGATTGCGGAACCCCACTTTTTTCTGATCCCGGACATTTACTTGTCGATCTAGCTTTACAAAACAGAATTGATGTTATTCCTGTTCCCGGTACTAGTTCTTTGCTTACTGCTTTAGTTGGAAGCGGGTTAGATTTTGAAAAATTTTATTACTACGGCTGGCTTTCACCAAAGAAAGACATAAGAAGAAAACAATTGCTGGATTTAAGAAAACGGAAAGAAACTATTGTTTTAATGGATACTCCATACAGACTTAAAACTTTGCTGGAAGATATTGTAAAACTTTTTGGACCAAACATTCCCTGTGTACTTGCATTTGAGCTAACAAAAGAAAAAGAAAAGTTTTATCGTGGTAATACAGGTAACATTTTAAATGCTGTTGAAAGAGATAACTTAAAAGGTGAATTTGTGCTGATTCTTGATAATAAAAATTAGGTGATTTAGTATTTATTTTTATCTAATTTAGCTTATAAAAGGAATATAACTATGAATGAAAACTATATAATTTCCAATCCTGATATTATGATGGGTAAACCAGTCATAGCTGGAACAAGAATTACGGTTGAGCTAATATTGGAAAAACTCTCTGCTGGTGAAAGTGTTGAACAGATTATTCAAGAACATCCCCATCTTAGTGCTGAAGCAATTAAAGCTGCATTAGCATTTGCTGCACAAGCGTTAAAAGCAGATATCGTTTATCCTTCTGAAAAAAGAATTTGATGCAATTTATTGCAGATGAAAATATAGATGAACCGATAATAACAGTTTTAAGAGAACTTCAAGTTGACGTCTTATCGATTAGTGAATTAATGTCCGGATGTTCTGATTCGGAAGTGTTAACTTTTGCAAATAAAAACAACGCATTTCTTATAACTTCTGACAAAGATTTTGGAGAAATTATTTTTAGATAACAAAAGATTCTTAAGGGAGTTATTCTTCTCATACTGCACGGTCTCTCAATTGATGAAAAAATAAAAATAGTTAAAAATTTCTTTGTGAATCATTTAAATTCCCTGACTGAAACAAACATCTTTGTTGTAATTACAGAAAATAATATTAGAATTCGCAAGAGTATTCGATAAAATTAAATTTATTCTTAAAACATTATTTAAGTAATAATTCTTCCTTTTGAGTTAACTAAAGAAAAAGAAAAATTTTATCGCGGTAATGCACAAAATATTTTGAACGCTGTTGAAAGAGAGAAACTCAAAGGAGAGTTTGTGATAATAATTAAAAACAAATTACAATAAGCTTACCACGATTTTACAATTTAGTAAGTTTTATTTTTTTCAAAAAGTTGTTTTCCCAATAAATTTAAATGTGAGAGAAACTCAATAAGCAGAATAAATATCAAGATGTTTTAAATATTTTCTCTTATACCTAAGCGACTGAGCAGCGTTATTTTACCCAGCTGGTTTAATATTTTGATTTACTTTAAAGAAATTATTTGGATCGTATTTCTTTTTTATTTGAGATAAACGGTCAAAGTTATATTTATAACTTGTTTTTATTCGCTCTTGACCTTCATCCATCATAAAATTAATGTATGCCCCACCTGCAGAATATGGATGAATCGCATCGTAGTAATCTTTAGTCCATTTAGTAATTTTTTCTTTGTTAGCAGGATCGGGATCAACACCTACCATTACCTGCGCCCAATTAGCATCTCTATATGCCCAGGGAGTATCATTCTTGCCTATCTTGTGTGCGGCACCATTAATTGGGTACATATGCATAGTAGAATGAGGAGTTGGTAATTCTTTTCCAAATTTAACGTGTTGTGCAACTGCTTCATCTGGAATTTCTTTTATGAAATCCGCTCTCCAGTACCAATTTAAGCCTGTCGGATAAAAAACATCAAACATACTATTTAATGCTGGATGTGGTATTGGTCCTACATGATCAAAATCAGGTTTTAGATCACGAGCTGGTTTTAAGAATTCATCTGCTTTTTCATGAGGCCCTAAATAATTCCAAACAACACCACACATTTTTTTACCATGTAACGCTTCAGGGAAAGGCGGACCCGGAACAGTTAGTGTTGCAAAAAAACCATATAGATCTTCGTTAGCATTTGTCATAAAATCTCTATACCATTTTAAGATCTGTTCGGTTTTATCGATATGCCAAAGTGTTGGACCCCCAAAACTTGTGTGTACAGGATGCCCCTGAAATAAGAATGATGTTACTATTCCAAAATTTCCGCCACCACCGCGTATTGCCCAAAAAAGATCTTCATTTTCTTTAGCACTTGCCTTAACAACCGAACCATCAGCCAATACCATATCCACTTCAAGAATACTATCAATCGTTAATCCATACTTGCGACTTAAATATCCTACACCGCCACCTAAAGAAAGTCCGCCCACACCAGTAGTTGATATGATCCCCGTCGGAACTGCCAATCCGTATGGATGAGTGGCGTGGTCAACATCGCCCCACGTACTTCCGCCTCCAACGCGTATGGTTTTTGTTTTATTATCAACATGCACATAATTTATATTTGAAAGGTCAATCACAAGTCCGTCATCGCAGATCCCTAATCCGCCGGCATTATGTCCTCCGCCACGGATAGAAACAAGCATATTATTTTCTCTGCCAAAGTTTACTGCTGTCATAACATCAGCAACATCCGAACACTTTGCTATCAATGCCGGATGTTTATCTATCATACCATTATAAACTTTTCGAGCCTCATCATAGCTGTTATCACTTGGCTGAATTATTTGACCCCTGAATCCGGTAGTTAAACCGGTAATATCAATCTTCGTTTTCATAGTGCCTCTCTATTAAAAGTTGAATAATCATATAATTAGAATGTCACCTCAGTGACGTATCTTCGCTATTTCAAAACAAGATGATTGTTTAAATTGCACAATGTTAATTTTTTGCCTAAATAAAATATGTTTCTGGTTGAAAGATTAGACCTTGACAAATAAACTATCCTTTAACATTCATTGATTGCAATTGCATAAAACAAGGTGCTGTACATCTTTTGTTTTACTTACTTAGAAATTATCATCCCTTTTAATGACCAAAGAATTTTAAACACAACTTTTTTAGATACTTCATTAATCTTATGATCACGTTATTCAGCTAGTAAGGAAGTGATATCAAACTCACAGTATAGATTTTAACTCTTAACCTTTTCAATCATGTGGTCAATTACATGGCTATGCTCATGCTGTGGACTGAACATAATAATCTCTGCGTCAGTGTCGACCTTTACATTATGTCCGGGTGGCCAATAAAATAAATCATTGGTGTTGACTGTCTCCCGTGTACCGTTAGCGCTAGTTGTAGTGATTTGGCCTTGAAGGACAAAACCCCAGTGTGGACACTGGCACAAATTGTCTTCCAGGCCTTGGAATAGCGGGGTGGTATCAACGCCCGCAGAAAGACTGAAGTATTCGCCGCTGATCTTGCCAAATCCAGTTGCGTCACCGAAATTCGTTTGCTGACGAATTGTAGCGCCTGGAATTTCCATCCTAACACTAACTTTATCTTTTGTTATCCGCATAATTGTTGCTCCTTTTATAAAAAGAATGGTTTAATTAAATATCAGGTTCAGCCGTTAAAAGCATATTCTACTTATGCAATAGTACGGCATTACAAGGATGAGTGCTATAACAAATGGTTCAAATAGAAGTAATTTTAGTTCAGATCACTAAAATCTGTAAATGAAGAAACTACAATTACTTGTTGCGAAGATAATCGGAAGGTAAAAGACCGTATCTATTCTGAAAACATTTCGAAAAATATGACACGCTATTAAATCCAGTCTCAAAGGCAATTTCAGAAACATTTCTTTCTTGTTTGCTCAATAATTTTAAAGCTTCATTTAATCTATATTCCTTCAGGAAATTATTCGGAGAATGTCCGGTAACTGACATCATTTGACGATACAATTGTGATTTACTAAAGCCCAATTGTTTGCTAAAATCGTCAACTTTTAATTCGGGATTATTCCATATCGTTTCTGTATAATCAATTAATTGATTCAAAAATTTTTCATTTGGGTATGATAAAGTAGAAACCTGTTCATTATCAAAAAAAACATTTAGATTCTCACTTTTATATAGTTCTTTAACTTCTTTAGAAACCACAATTTCCGATTTAGCATTATTGCACATTCGTTCCGCTAACTTGATTGTTTCTTCAAAAAAAGCTCCTTTACCGGATACTGGTACACCGGCAGATAAAGCCATTTTTAATTTAATGTTACTATTCTCAGTATTATTTATAAGTTCTTTTATCTTTGATTTAATCTCTAAGGCACATAATACAGCTTTGGAAACTGATCTAAATGAGACCAGATAATAATTTTCATTTTGTTTAACTAAATTTCCATCAAACTGAATTAGTATCTTTATTATAACAGTATTATGTTTTTGCAATGGAGAGATTACCTGAATTGAATCATTCTTTTTCAAAGATAAAATTTCCAACCCGATAACCATTATTGTTCTAAAAGCCGGATCATTGATAATATTTAATTCAGTGTTTTTTGATTTCTCCGGATCTTCAATTCTACCTAAAAATGATTCTACAATCTCTTTATCTACTTCAATTATCTGATGTGGAATTTGACCATGAGCCTTCTCGTGCATATCATTAATTGCTTGTTCGTTTGGCGCATCCACTAAACAAAAAGCCGTTTTTCTTTTTTCATCAAACCAATATGTTAAACCCCTGCAACCATATTTGTGCTGTACTTTTAAATCTTCTTTATGTAACTGAGCAACATGCTCTGCCGTAACAGTTTCAGATACATTATGGCGGTCCATATAAACTGGCATATAGTAATTCCTTAATCAATTTTAGGTGATGATAATTTAATATAAGTTTGTTTTGGCAGAAATAACAGCTATTTCAAAACAAGAGATGTTAAAAGCGAAATCATAGAATACGGATATTTCTTATCTAGTGGATTTAACCTGTGATAATAAGCTAAATTCTTGTTATCGTTTTTTATTTCTCTAGAAGCGTAATGTTTTCGATATGAAAAGTATGCGGGAACATATCAACGGGTCTTATCTTGATTAACTTATAACCAGCGTCAACCATCAGTTTAATATCTCTTACCTGTGTTGCGGGATTGCAGCTTACATAAACAATTTTTTGTGGCGCAAGTTTTATTACATCATCAACTGTTGTTGGGTGCATTCCGCTTCTTGGTGGATCAATTATCATTACATCCGGTTTTGGGATATTGTATTTGTTAACTATCGGAAGAAATGATTTGTAAAGATCAGCAGTAAAAAATTTTACATTGGAAATATTGTTTAGTTCAGCATTCACTTTTGCGTCTTCAATTGATGATTCTACTGATTCAAAAGCATAAACTTTTTTTGCTTTATTCGAAACATAAATTGCAATCGTTCCTGCACCGGAATATAAATCATAAACAATTTCACTTCCATTTAACTCTGCAAAGTCTAAAGCAGTTTGATAAAGCTTTTCTGCCTGCAAAGTATTTGTTTGAAAAAACGAATTTGCACTTATGCGGAATTTATGCTTTCCTATTTCATCATAAATAAAACCAGAACCATAAAACACTTTTTCATAATCACCAACCGCAACAGCAGCAAACTTTTTATTGATGTTATTTATTACGGTTGTTACTTCCGGAATTTCTTTTCTTAGTTCTTCACAATATTCATTAACCAATTCATCATTTTCTTCAGATGTAACAAGATTAACCATTAAATCATTTGTGTGAAAAGATTGCTTGATTACAAGATTGCGTAAATATCCAACGTGAGTTTTAGTTGAATAGATTGAAGTGTTTTTGGTTTTAAAAAAATCGCGCGTAAAGTTTAAAATCTTATTGCTTACTTCTGATTGCAGAAAACATTCATCAACATCAAGAACTTTATCATAAATTTTTGGAATGTGGAGTCCAAGTGCAAAATCTCTGTCAAGTATTCCTTCTTTAGAAATTTCTTCTTTTGTTAACCATCTTTTTTCACTAAAAGAAAATTCCATTTTATTTCTGTAATAAAAAACATTTTGAGATGGAATTATTGGCTCAATTTCAAAATCGGAAAATCCACCTAACTTGTGAAAAATTTCTTCAACCTGCTGCTGTTTATATTTTGCCTGCGCATCATAATCTAAATCTTGCTGTTTGCATCCGCCGCACGTACCAAAGAACTTACATTTAGCTTTTACTCTTTCACTTGATGGAGTAAGTATATCCATAACCAAAGCTTCGGCATAAGAGTTTTTAATTTTTAGTAAACGAGCGGTTACTGTGTCGCCGGGATAAGAGCCCACAACAAACACAACGTAATTCTTTTCGTTGCCATTTTCTTCGGTCAAGCCAAGCAATTCATTCTTAGAAACTTTTGCAATCCCTTTTCCTTCAAATGCATACTTCTCGATTTGAAATTCTACTATGTCGCCTTTTTTAATATTCATTTTCTTATTTGATTTCCAGTTGTCATTCCCGCGAAGGCGGGAATCTAAATATTAGTTTTTAATGGATTCCCACTTTCGTGGGAATGGCAGTACTAAATGGTTTTCTTCAATATCAGCATCTTAAATCCAATATATCTATCCGCACCAAGTTTTAAGTAGGCATTGGATTCGTGACTAATCTTACTTAACAATTTTTTGTAAAAACTTTTTTCTTTATCAGTTAATATCCGAATCTTATCATGCAACACTTCGGACGTGTTTTCATAAAAACTTTGTAATGATGATGATAAATCTTCTTCGTACAAAACAGAAAAACTTCTTTCCGCGTAGTAAGCACCGCAATCATCATGAACTAAAGCTAGAATATCGGATGTATCAAAAATATTTCGTACAAATGGAGGAAAATCATTTGTAAGTGCAGTAATTTCTCCAACACACAAAGTTGCTTCGGGTTTAAGGATGCGTTGTATCTCTTTAACAATTTTATTTCTGTTCAACAAAGAAATTGAAGCTTGTGCATAAACAAGATCAAATTCTCCAGAATCAAAATCAGTGTTGTCAAAATCCATCATCTTGACTAAAACTTTACTGTCCTCAATGAGATTTAATCGGGCGTTAATCAATGAATCATAATCATTAACAATCATAGTTGCAGAACTTGCGCCGGATTCAATCATTTTCTCAGCAATTTTCTCGCTTCCAGAGCCTATGACTAAAACGTGTTTATCGTAAAGAACGTATTTTGTTTTTAGAATCCTGAATTGCTTAAATCCGCCGGGTAAAAATATGTTTTGACTTTCTCTCATTTGAAACTTATTGTGAGTTGATAATAATTATGCTACTTAAAATTCGCATTTTTTATATCTCTAAAGTTTTTAATAATAATTTTATTTTTTGCTTTAAATTCGGAAAATAATTTCTCTTGGGCTTTAGTTAATTCCGAATCAAATTTAACTTCAATCAGGGTTTTATCCTCAGTTAAAAAATCAATTTCACTTCCGTTTACATATACATACGCAGGGGTTCTATTTTTCAACTTTAGATAAACATAATTCTCAAACAAATTACCTTTGTCCTTAAAACCAGTAAACAAAGTTTTTATACCTAAATCAGCGGCATAAATTTTCTTTGCAGAAAGGACTATCTCGTTTGTTTTTCCTGCTCGTGGCAGCAAGTGAATTAAATAAGTGGAATTAAAAAGCTCTAAATATCGTTTAGCTGTATCAGGGGAGATTTTCAAAATATTTGCAAGTTTGTTGATGCTAAATACTTTTCCAACTCTTTCCATAAGCAAAAGAAAAAAATCTTTTAGTAAAGCTATGCTCTTTATGTTGTGTTGCGCTGCAATATCTTTCATTATAATATCATCAACCAGCTCTTTTAGATATTCAATCTCACCTCTAAGCACAAACTCAGGGATGCCACCTGTAAATAAATACTCTAAGAAATATTTATCAAACAAGTAATCTTCCTTTTTGCTTATAGAAATGTTCTTAAAAGAAAGATACTCTTCAAAATCAAGTGGTGGCACTTCAATTGTTTTATGCCTGCCAGTTATGAAAATCTTTTTACTTCTAAGGTGGAATGAATTAGATGTAGATGAAAAAATTTTAACGTTTTGATTATCATAGAAATTTTTAAGTTGAATTTCAAAATCTTTTTTATAACCAATTTCATCAAGAAATAAGTATATCCTTTCGGAAAATTTTATTTTTTGAATCTTCCTAAACTCATCGACGATTTCAATGATGTTATGCTTGCCTAATAAATAATCATCAAGACTAACATAAAAAATATGGTTTGGTTTAATATTTTTCTGGTTGATAAGAAAACTTATTATCAGTTTTAATAAAGATGTTTTACCAATTCTTCTTAATCCAGTAAAGAATATGATATCTTTGCTGGATATAAGAGCCTCGATGTCTTTGAACAAGGATGGTCTGAAATACAAATCTGTTGGATTGTATTCGCTTTCCCACCAAGGGTTATATCTATATAAAATCTGTTCCATAACAGTTGTAAATATATGATAATATCGTATATAATAGCAACTTATTATACGATTATATCGTATAATAAGTTGAATATTTATCCTTTGGTATCGTATAGGTCTTTTTATTCTATAATATTTGATGGCAAATAGAAATAAAATAGTGCTTTTCATACAAAATAATTCTTACTTTGTCTTTATCTGCCAACTGCTTTATTTTTGGCTTAACAATTAGAACACTTCGGAGCACAAATGATAAAATCAAGAATTTATATCTCACTTATACTTTCAATCTTAATTTCACTCTCAATGTTTCCACAAACGAAAAGAGCAATTACTGTCGATGATCTTTGGGCAATGAAACGCATCGGAACTTACGATCTTTCTCCCGATGGAAAAACAATTGCATACACTTTAACAGCTTATACGTTCGAAGCTAACAAAGGCAACACAGATATTTTTTTAATTGATGCTGATGGAAAGAACCTTCGCGCATTAAAAAATTCTGAAAAAAATGAAAGCGAACCAAAAATTTCACCTGATGGAAAAACAATTGCATTTACCCGCGGTGGACAAATATGGCAATGTAATCTTGATGGTACAAACGAAAAACAGTTAACTGATATTTATACCGGCGCATCAGGATTTGAATGGTCTTCAGACGGAAAGAAAATGTTATTTGTTTCATCTGTTTATCCTGAATGCCCAACTCAGGATTGCAATGAGCAGAAAGACAAAGCGAAAGAAGAAAGCAAAGTTAAAGCTGAGATCTTTACAGAATTAATGTATCGCCACTGGAATGATTGGCGCGGACACAAACGCAGTCATTTATTTTTACTGGATGTTGCATCAGGAGAGTTTGTTGATTTGAATGAAGGCAATAAAGAAGATGTTCCTCCGCTTGCATTAGGTTCTTCAAATGATTTTAATTTTTCTTATGATGGAAGTGAAATTGCTTATTCAAAAAATCCAGAATTTACAAAAGCAACAAGCACCAATATTGAGATTTATCTTCTTAGCTTAACATCACCAAAAACTCCAAAGATGATTTCTACAAGTAAAGGTGTTGATTCCCAACCAGTTTATTCTCCAGATGGGAACTGGTTAGCCTGGACATCAATGAAGCGTGCTGGATTTGAGGCAGATAAAAAAGAATTAATTTTATTTAATCGTAAAAACGGTGAGATGGAAAATCTAACTGAAGAATTTGAAAAATCTGTTGATGAGTTTATTTATTCTCCAGATTCTAAAACCATTTACTTTACTGCTGGAAATGAAATTTATAGTTCTATTTATAAACTTGATCTTGAAGAAGAAGAGATTGAAATATTTCACAAAGATAATTACAATACCAATATCCAACTTTCTAAAGATGGAAATACTTTATACTTCTTAAAGCAAAGATCAGATTTACCAGCTGAAATATTTTCACAAAGCACAGATGGTAGAAACACTTTAAAGAGAATTACATTCACCAACGAAGAAGTTCTATCACAACTTGAAATGAATCCTGTCGAAACATTCTGGTGTGAAGGTGCTAGCGGCGATAAAGTTCAATCAATATTAGTTAAGCCGCCGTTCTTCGATCCAAATAAAAAATATCCGATGATGTTTTTAATTCACGGCGGACCTCAAGGAGCCTGGGAAGATAATTTTCATTATAGATGGAATCTTCAAATGTTTGCTGGTGCCGGCTATGTTGTTGTTGCGCCCAATGCACGAGGCTCAACCGGATACGGACAAAAATTTACAGATGAAATTTCCGGGGATTGGGGCGGTAAAGTTTATACTGATCTGATGAACACCTATGATTATGCCATTAAGAATTTTTCTTATATCGATTCCAAAAATACTTTTGCATCCGGAGCATCTTACGGCGGATATATGGTAAATTGGATTGAAGGACACACTGATAGATTTAGCGCTTTGTTTTGTCATAACGGAACTTATAATCTTGAAAGTATGTGGGGAACAACTGAAGAACTTTGGTTTCCTGAATGGGATGTTAATGGAACTCCGTGGGAAAATCGTGAAGCATATGTAAAATGGTCGCCGCATCAATATGCAAAGAATTTTAAAACACCAATGTTAATCGTGCACAGTGCATTTGATTTTAGATTGTCAGAAGAACAGGCATTTCAACTATTTACAACTCTGCAAAGATTGGGAGTTGAAAGTAAGTTCTTGTATTTTCCTGATGAAACTCATTTTGTTTCTAAACCGCAAAATGCAAAGTTGTGGTGGAACACAGTATTTGATTGGTTTAAATCGCATCAAAAATAGGAGAGAAAATGAAAGAAAGAGATTTTGAAATAATTACACCCGATGACGAAATTTTTGAAAACCTTAGTGATCTTGGTGCTTTTAGAACGGGTGGAAGAACTGAGAAAGAGGTTAAAGAGGATTACCAGGAGAAAGCATCCTACGTTGAAGAAAATCTATGGAGTAAAGTTCAGCGTGTTGGAAAGAAAATTTCTTTTGCAAAAGATATAATGGCTCTTTATGCTTATATGAAAGATTCATACATAAGCTGGCATCGCAAAGCAATTGTTGTTATGGGATTGATTTATTTTATTTCACCGATTGATACTATTCCGGATATCGCACCATTTATTGGATATCTTGATGATCTTGGGGTGGTCACTGCTTTAATAAAATTTCTTGGCAGCGAGTTAATTCCATACTATGATGCTAAATATAGAAAGTAGATTTTCATTTTGTCATGCCGGACTTGATCCGGCATCCATTTCTTAAATCATTTATAGATTCCGCATCGAGTGCGGAATGACAGAAAGTCATTCTTATTTTTTATGAACTACAAACTTCTCAAATCAGAAATACGTTATAAAGGAAAAGTATTTGATCATCAGGTTGATGAAATTGAATACGAAAGCGGTAACAAGGGAATAAGAGAAATTGCAATTCATCCGGGCGGAGCAGTTGTTGTTCCAGTTAAAGATGATGGAAAAATAATTTTAGTTAAGCAATTCAGATATCCGCTACAAAAAACATTGATTGAACTTCCTGCTGGTAAACTTGACAAAGGTGAAGATCCGTTAGTTTGCGCAACTCGTGAACTTGAAGAAGAAACAGGTTACAAAGCAAAACAAATAAATAAACTTGGTGAGATTTATACTGCGCCAGGCTATTGTACAGAAGTACTTCACATCTACTCAGCATTCGGATTAGTTCCTGGAAATCATAATCGTGAAGAAGGTGAACAGGAAATGGAAATACTTGAGTTCACAATTGAAGAAGTTGAAAAAATGATCTTGGATGGAGCAATAACCGATGCAAAAACAATCATAGGTATATATTATTTAAAATCTTCTCGCTAATTTTATTTTAGCTTTTAGCCTCAGTTTATCCTTCGGTATAAAATTTTTATCTTTCCTATATTATTTAACTATTTAAGTGAATGCAAAAAATATGAATGACAATAGATTAAGAAAGAATATTAGAGAACTTGGGGTTTTATTAGGTGAAGTTTTGATAGAACAAGAGGGCCGCCGCCTCTTTGAAAACGTGGAAAAACTTCGTTCACTTACTAAAAGTCTTCGAGCAACAATTAATCCGGAAACGATTTCAAACATTAAGCAGCTGATTTCAAACTTAGATATTGATGAATCACACAAAATTATTAAGGCCTTTTCTATTTATTTCATTCTTGTTAATGCTGCAGACGAAGTTATTAAAATAACGTCTGTAAATTCTTTTGATTCTTATTTACAAAATGCAGTTATTGAATTAAAAAAGTTAAAGCTTTCAGAAAACAATATTAATTATATCATCAACTCAATTGAGATAATTCCTGTTTTTACAGCACATCCCACAGAAGCTACCCGTCAAACAATCTTAAGGAAAATACTTAGAATAAGTAACCTGCTTTTAATAAAAGAGTTGGAATTGAATGGTGAGAAAGAAAATAAATTAGTAATGAAAAAAATCAAGACAGAAATAACTCTTTTGTGGCAATCAAATGAAGTGCGTTTTAGTAAAATAACTGTTAAAGATGAGATTATGCGAGGACTATTTTTCTTTAAGGAAAGTATCTATAAAGTGTTGCCGGATTTTTATCAGTCATTTCAGGAGTCTTTAAATACCGTTATAAAAAATAAGCAATCAATAGAAACCCCAATATTTAAGTTTGGTTCCTGGATTGGAAGTGATCGAGACGGCCATCCATTTGTTACTGAATCAGTTACGAAAGAAACATTTCTTCTTCATAAAAAAGAAATTATCAAGCTTTATCAGGAGGATTTGAATGCAATATATGATCGATTAAGTATATCTGATCAAATAAAGAGAGTTGATAAAACATTACGTGCTTCAATACAAAAGGATAGAAAACTGCTTAATGTAGCTGAGACAGATAATAAATTAAGAGAACCAACCGAGGTTTACAGAGCTAAGTTATATCTTATCCATAAAAAACTTGAGCACACAATTAATGAAAAATCATATAATTACAAAAATGCGGGTGAATTTCTTTCAGATATAGAATTGATAGGCAAGAGTCTGTTAAAGAATGATTCTCAGCTTGTTTATGATGAGTTGATTGAACCTTTAATAATAAAAATAAAATCATTCGGATTTCATTTTGTTAAACTGGATATAAGACAAAACTCAACTCAGATACGGCAGGCGGTTGCAGAATTAATGAAAATAAATGGCCCCAATAAAAACTTCAAAGAGCTTGATGAACAAAAGAAAATAAGAATTATCTCTGAGGCAATAGGTGAGTCAAAAGCGAAAATTCTTAATCGTAAAGGATTAAGTGCACTTTCCAGAAAGATAATTTCTGAAGTTGAGCTGATAAAATGGGCAAAGGAAAATATCTCAATTAATTCTGCTGATGACTATATAATAAGTAATTGTTCACTTGTATCTGATGTTTTGGGCGTACTATATATTGCCTCTTTTGCAGGTTTGGTTAAAGTTGATAAAAACAAAATTGTACATTCCGATTTTGATATACTTCCTCTTTTTGAAACGATTGATGACTTAAAGAACTCTAAAAAAACAATGAATGAGCTCTTGGTTCACCAATTATATCAGCAGCAGATTAAAGCCAGAAAAAATGTTCAAAAGGTAATGTTAGGCTACTCAGATAGCAATAAAGACGGAGGGATCGTTACATCTAATTTTGAACTTTACAAAACACAAATCAATCTGGAAAATCTTACAAAGAAAAATAAAATTAATTTAATTTTGTTTCACGGCAGAGGAGGAAGTATATCAAGAGGAGGAGGTCCATTAAACCAATCCATACTAGCTCAACCGCCCAATACAATAAAAGGTAAAATTAAAATTACAGAACAAGGTGAAATGATCTCATCAAAGTTTCTGGTCCCGCAGATAGCAAAACAGAGTTTAGAATTAATTGCCTCAGCAGTATTAATCAAAACAGCACACTCGTTTAAGAAAATTAATTTAAGAGGAATCGATCAGTACATAAATAAGTTTGAAAATATTTCTGAAAGAGCATACACGGCATATAACAATTTGATCTCACATCCATCCTTTGTTGAGTATTTCAGAACAGTAACCCCAATTGATATAATTGAAAATCTTGAGATTGGTTCCAGACCAGCTTCCAGAAAAAAGGATAATGATATAAAAGCTTTACGTGCAATTCCCTGGGTTTTTAGCTGGACTCAAAACAGACAAACTATTTCCGGATGGTATGGATTTGGAAGCACGATTTTTGAATCGATCAAGAATAAAGAAATTTCGATTGTTGAATTAAGGGAAATGTATAAAGGGTGGAGGTTTTTTAATTCACTGATCAAGAATCTAGAAATGGTATTATTTAAAACGGATATGATAATTGGTAAAGAGTATACATCGCTTAATAATTCTACTGAAGTAAAAAAGATTTTTAATATGATTAGAGAAGAGTATGATAAATCCGTAAGAGCGATTTTGATTATAACGGAGGAAAAGGCTCTACTAAATCATAACAAATCCCTTCAAAGGACTTTAGCTTTAAGAAATCCTTACATTGATCCTATAAGTTTCATTCAAATTAACTTAATTAAAAAATATAGAGAAGTAAAAAACCCCAAACAGAAAAATGAAATATTAAATATGCTTCGCTCAAGTATTAATGGTATTGCCGCAGGAATAAGAAATACAGGCTAACACTGATTATTAATGATTATTGTGAGTAATCTATTCTTTTTTCTCAAAACCTAAATTCCTATATTAAATCATCTATAAATCATTAATTATGAATATCTACAATCATTTAATAAATACTATTAAGGATAAGGGAGCTGCATACTTAATTTTGCTCGATCCTGATAAACTTCCTGAAAATAAACTCGCTGGATTTTTAAAGCATTGTGAAAAATCAGGTGTAGACGGATTTTTAGTTGGCGGTAGTTTAATGGTTAATGGTGATTTTGATTCATTTATTGAAAAAGTAAAACTAAATACTAACCTTCCTTCAATAATTTTTCCTGGCAGCATTACACAAGTTTCACCTTTTGCTGATGCCATTTTATTTTTATCAGTTGTCAGTGGAAGAAATCCTGAACATTTAATTGGCAAACACGTTCTTGCTGCACCATCCATTAAGAAAAGCGGAATTGAACCAATCTCAACTGCATACATTTTAGTTGAATCCGGTTCAACAACTACTGCAATTTATATGAGCGGAAGTTTACCAATTCCAAGAAATAAACCTGAAATTGCAGCAGCCACTGCACTCGCATCAGAATATCTTGGAATGAAATTAATTTATCTTGAAGCAGGAAGCGGGGCAGATAATTCTGTTCCGAATGAAATGGTAAAAGCTGTAAGTGATCAATGCTCGGTTCCTGTAGTTGTTGGTGGTGGAATAAGAAATCCAAAAACTGCAAGAGAAAAAGTTCAGCACGGTGCATCGATTATTGTAACCGGAAATTATTTTGAGGATGAAAATAATTGGGATTTGATAAAAGATTTTGCTTCTGCTATTCACACAAAACAATCTATACTGGTGTAAAATTGGACGCACAAAAATTTATAATTGATTCATTGAACGAAAGTTCGGAAATAAAGCTTAAAATTAAAGATCAACTTTCTGATGAAATAATTAAAGCTGTTGATATTCTTGTGGCTTCTTACAAAGACGGGAATAAACTTTTGCTTTGTGGTAATGGCGGCAGTGCAGCAGATTGCCAGCATATCGCCACAGAGTTTATGATAAGATTAAGTCATCACATTCAGCGCCCGGCTTTACCGGCAATTGCACTAACAACTGATTCATCAAATCTTACTGCCGGCGGAAACGATATTGGATTTGAAAATGTTTTTGCAAGAAATGTAGAAGGACTTGGTTCTCTTGGTGATGTTTTGTTAGCAATCTCTACAAGCGGAAACTCACCAAATATTCTAAAAGCTGTTGAAACCGCTCACTCAAAAGGAATGAAGGTAATTGGATTGCTTGGCGGAAGCGGCGGCAAACTTAAATCACTTGTTGATCTTCCAATAGTTGTTCCATCATCAAACACACAGCGAATACAAGAAGGCCATATCACTATCGCTCATATTATCTGTGAGCTTGTTGAAGATAAGCTTTACGGTCAATAGATCACTTTGTGTAATTAGTCTGAATATGGAAAGGAAATTATAAATGAAATTTAGAGTTTTAATTGAACAGGATGAAGATGGAGTTTTTGTAGCAGAATGTCCGGCTCTTCCGGGTTGCATATCTCAAGGTAGTACTAGACAAGAATCATTAGATAATATTAATGATGCAATTAAAGGGTACCTTGAAAGTTTAAAAAAGCATAACGAACCTATTCCACCATCTATTTATGAAGAAACAGTTGAAGTTTCTATATGAGTTTTCTTCCAATTTTATCCGGTGAAGAAGTTTGTAAGATTCTTAAACGGGTTGGATATGAAATCGACCATCAAACAGGCAGTCATATTATATTGAGAAATAAAAATTTCCCCTACAGAAGAGTAACCGTTCCTAACCATAAATCAATTGCAAAAGGAACACTTCGTTCTATAATCCGTGAGGTTGGATTAAGCGTTGATGAATTCAAGAATCTATAAAACTAATCGATTATTCATCCAGACTTTAATTGATGCAAACCTTTACTAATCTACTTTGTAAAGCAAAGCCGCCTTTTCTGCAGATGTTACTATCCCTTTAATAAGTGCCGAACTAAATCCACTATGTTCCATTTGATTTAATCCTGATATAGTGCAACCTCGTGGAGTTGTAACTTTATCAACTTCACCTTCAGGATGTGTATGACCACTTAAAAGTAATGCCGCCGCACCTTTTGCAGTTTGAGCTGCCATTAATAATGCTTCTTCTGAGTGAAAACCAATTTCAATTCCTCCCTGAGATGCAGCACGAACTGCTCTTAAAAAAAAAGCAATACCGCAAGCACAAAGTGCAGTTGCCGGAATCATTAACTCTTCATCAATTATTAATGTCCTGCCAACCTGATTAAAAATATCTTCTGCAATTTTTAATTTGCCGTTTGTTTTGCTCTCTGCCGAAATACAAGTCATTGATTCTTTAATCGCAATGGCGGTATTTGGCATTGCACGAATCACTTCAATATTTTTTCCAATATGATTTTTAATTGCCTTTATGCTCGCACCCGAAACCACAGAAATTAATAAATGTTTATCCGGATTAAGATCGCTGCTTATTTGCGATAACAAATCATTTAACTGTAGAGGTTGAACGGCAATAATTATTATATCAGACTTGATAACTGCTTCTTTATTATCTGAAGTAACCTTAAATCCATCATCCTTTAAATCGGATACAAGATCAGTTCTTCGTCGTGTAACATAGATATTCTTTGGATTAAATAAATTTGAACTTTGTAATCCTTTGGCAATGGAGATCCCAATATTTCCTCCACCGAGTATTGCAATTTTTTTATTTGATGTCATTCGTTAGTCTCCAATAGTTATTCGGTTAAAGAATATAAATACCTTAATAAAAAATTTTGATAAAAAAAGAAAATAGATTTAAAAGATAATTTGGATGCTGCTATTTAGGATTTCCCAGGTTTGTTCCCATCCAATTTATCCTATCACCGGCTTGAATATTGTGTCTGTCGGTAAATCCAGCAAGAACCTCTACAACATAAACTGAAGGCTGCGTTGATGGATAACTAGTATCGGAAAGTATTTTTGTGTCTTTATGAATTGTTACAATTTTCTTCTGATCATTAACAAACATTATATCAAGCGAAATCAATGTATTACGCATCCAGAATGATTGAAGCTGCTGCATAGGAAATATAAAGAGCATACCTTCGTTCTCTTTCATATCTTTACGATTCATCAAACCAAGCTGACGTTCATAATCATTATCAGCAATTTCAAGATCAATCTTAGATTTTAATGTTCCAAGTGAATCTGTAAATGTTAGTTCACCTTCTTTTGTGAAAGTATAATATTCCACTGCAGGCTCGTTGTTTTTAATAAAGTAGTTATAAATAAAAAATCCAATTACTGCAATTGCAAGAACAGCAATAACAATTTTTTGTGTTGTTATTTTATTTTTTGTTTTAGTTGATTTTTGTTCCGTATGTTTAACGTGCTTTTTAGCCATTATCATTTTCCCGATATTTGTGCGGAGCAAATATAATTAAAGATTTTTAGTATGTCATTGCACCTCATCCTGAGCGGAGTCGAAGGAGAGCAAATAATCGGTTTAGTTTTTTAAAATACTAACCAATTTATGATTGATATAAAAATGTGACAGATTGCTTCATCCCTAAAACAGGATTCGCAACAACGTAAAGAAAGAAGTATGAAAAAAATAATTAACAGAGAAATAATCGAGGTAACCGACCAGCAGCAAAAAATGATTGTAAGCGGTTGGGGAAAGGATACGCTTGAAAAATCAGTTGTTGAAAAGATAACTTATACCTCAGACGAATTAAAAGTAACTGGCTATATAGCTTATCCAAAAGATGATTCGAAAAAATATCCGTGTGTAATTTGGTGCCGTGGAGGAATCGCTAATGCCGGTGCGATTGATAAATTTACTGCTCGCGGAATTTACGGACAGCTTGCAAGCTGGGGATATTGTGTTTTTGCTTCGCAGTATCGCGGCAACGATGGCGGAGAAGGACATGATGATTTTGGCGGTGATGATTTAAATGATGTTCTAAATCTTATTCCGCTTGCTGATGAAATTCCGCAGGCAAATAAAGATGTTTGGGGAATAGAAGGTTGGAGTCGTGGCGGGATGATGACTTATCTAACTTTGACTAAAACAAATATATTTAAAGCAGCTATTGTGTTGGGTGGAATTGCAAACCTTCGATGCAATTCTGAAGAAAGTAAATTTATGCGAAGACTTTATGAACACACATTGGGCAGATACGGCGAAGATGAATTTAAGAACAGATGTGAAACAAGATCGATCGTAAACTTTACTGAAAAACTTTCTAAAACCACTCCAATGTTAATAATTCATGGTAATGCCGATAACAGAGTTTTACCGCACGATTCACTCGATCTTTCTTATAAACTCTTAGATTTAAAAATTCCATATAGATTAGTAATGCTGGAAGGCGGGGATCATTTTTTAAAATCACATCGTAAAGAAGTTGATGATATGAGGAGGAATTGGTTTGAAAAGTATTTGAAGTAGTTAATGCCTATTTCTCACTTTACGTTCTTAGCGAAAAATCTCTGCGCCTTTGCGAGAAAGAAATTTTGCGACATTTCACGCAAAGCTTGCGAAGTGAGAATCGTAGGTTTTGCCAAAATTATTTATAAATTCTTTTGTGCAGTTCTTTATATTAAACATAAACGAAATTAATTTTAAGCAACAAATATCTTGAGTGAAAAATGAGTAACGACTTAATTGAAAAAATAAAAAGTGTCCTGAAAAACAAACCAGTCCAAAAGGCATATTTGTTTGGCTCAACTGCCAGAAATGATGATAATGCAGAAAGTGATGTGGATATTTTAGTTGAATTAGATTATTCAAAACCAATAGGATTAGAGTTTATCAAGATGAAACTTCAACTTGAAGATGTTCTGAAGAGAGAAGTCGATCTTTTAACAACGAAAAGTATTTCAAAATATATAAAACCATTTGTTGATCAGGAAAAAGTTTTAATTTATGAAAAATAGATTAGGTGATACCGCAAGACTGAATCACATTCTTGATGCCATTTCTGATATACAATCTTATATTAAAGATTTAAGTTTTGGCGAATTTGAGTCTAACTCGATGGTATTTAATGCCTATTTGAATCAGCTTACAACAATTGGTGAAGCAGCAAATCATCTTTCTGATGAACTAAAAAATAATGTTAATAAGGTTGAATGGAGAGAAATAATTGATTTAAGAAATGTGCTTATTCACGAATATTTTGGAATAGATCTCAAAATTGTTTGGGATATTATTAAAATCGATCTACCAATACTTAAGAAGTACATTAAAGAGTCTCTTAAATCCCCTGCTAAATAATATTTTATCTGAACTGATGAACCAATAAACTGGTTTTTCTATTTTACTTATCATAATAGCTAAGCACTCTTAGTGTGAAAACTTTTTAACCGCATTTCACGCAAAAATTATTTTAAAAGTATCATTTTCTTAGTCTCTACAAAACTTTGTCCTGAGCCTGACGAAGGATCACCAGTTCTAAGTTGATAGAAATAAACTCCATTTGCTAACTGATGACTGCCTACAGTGGAATGAAAATCAATTTCATAATTACCTGCCGGTTTTTCTTCATTAACAAGAGTTGCAACTTCTCTACCCAGCAAATCATAAATTTTAAGAGTTACAAATTGTGTACTGCTTATTGAATATTGAATACTGGTATTTGGATTAAACGGGTTTGGGTAGTTTTGCTGCAATAAAAATTCTTTTGGCTGAGTAAAAATATTTTCTTCTTCTATAAAAGTAACACCGCCGTTTGTAGTTCTAAGCATTATTCCATTTTGACCAACAGCTATACCATTTAATGAATCTGAAAAAGAAACACTATACAAACCGCTTGCAGTATTGCTGGTTTGTAGACCCCAACTTAATCCTCCATTAGTTGTATTAAGAATCCTACCACCCCAGCCAACAATGGTTGCAATATTTGGATTAGGACAAGAAACCCCAAACAATGCGGATGTTACTCCACTTATTTGAGAGTTCCAAATATTTCCGCCGTCTGACGTATTAAAGATTGCTCCACCTTCAGCAACAATGTATCCAATATTTGCATCGTAAAAACGTACACTTAATAATCTATTATAAATGCCAAGTGATTGGATATTCCAATTAATTCCGCCATCTGTGGTTT
Organism: Ignavibacteriales bacterium; assembly: GCA_038214015.1. Classification (GTDB taxonomy): domain Bacteria; phylum Bacteroidota; class Ignavibacteria; order Ignavibacteriales; family Ignavibacteriaceae; genus IGN3. The sequence goes on from JBBQSH010000030.1 coordinate 25,984, forward strand.
TAAGAAATGTGCCGTTGTTGCAAAGAATTATTCCGTTAATTGCATCAGTAAAAAAAACATCATAGAAATCATAAGGCATTGTTAAACCAATGGTTTGAAAACTCCAATTTGATCCACCATC
>JBBQSH010000031.1:0-25488 GCA_038214015.1 Ignavibacteriales bacterium
AATGTACTTGAAAAGAGTAATAGTTTAATGAGAAAAGATGTTACAGGAATAATTTTAGTTGGTGGTAAAAGTTCAAGAATGCAAGTTAATAAAGCATTACTTAAACTTAATGGAAGAACAGTAATCGAAATTATTGCTGAGAAAATGAAAAGTATCTTTTCCGAAGTTTTAATAAGCACTAATGGTATTGATGATTACAAATTTTTAATTCTACCCTTAATTAAAGATATTTTTACTCACAAAGGTCCACTTGCCGGAATTCACTCTGCGCTAAAATATTCATCAACCGAAAAGAACTTTATAATTTCTTGCGATATACCTTTGGTTTCAAGTGAATTAATAAATTTTATTGCAACTTATAATTCAGATAAAAAGATTATTCTTCCAGAAACTGAGGGAAGGATTCAACAATTGTGTGGTATTTATTCCAAATCACTTCTGCCCGGAATTGAAGAGATAATTTTAGATTCAGAAAAAGATCGGAACATTAAAGGTAGTATTTACGATTTGATTGAGAGAGTGTCTGCAGATTTTGTTAATGTGGAGTCTTTAACTTTTTATGATAAAAATTTTTTCTTAAACATGAATACTCCAGAAGATTATGAACAGATAAAGAAAATTCACGAAACGAATTGAAACCGATATATCGAAATACTTTCTTAATCATCTTGTCATTTGTAGTTGTTTATTTCGTTGCAAATTATTTAAGTGAACAATTTTTCATTTCCCGTTCATGTAATGGCTGTGTTGATTGCCACGATGAAATGGTTGGATTTGAAGAATCACACTCGCCAGAAATTGTTGGATGTAATGCCTGCCATCTCGGAAACCCTAATACAACAAATAAAGATTTTGCGCATAAAGGAATGATTTTAATTCCCGGTAACTTATCTGATGCAAGTAAAACTTGTGGTGCTACAGGCTGTCATTCCGGAATTTCTGAACGAATAAGCACTTCTTTAATGAATACAATGAGCGGTGTTATTTCTGTAAATCGTTTTGCGTTTGATGAATTAGAAAAACCGGAAGGTTTATTTCATGTAAAAGAATTAACACAATCAAATGCTGATAATCATAATAGAAATCTTTGTGCATCATGTCATCTTGGGAATGAAAAAACTGAGTGGGGCGCAATAAATGAATTATCACGTGGCGGTGGTTGCAATGCTTGTCATTTGAATTATGACACTGAAACAATAAAACAATTGAACAATTACAAAATGTCAAAGGTCAAAAGTGAAAAGTCAAACGAAAATAAAAATCAATTTGAAAGTTTTCCCGAAATTCATCCACAACTTAGTTTGAAGATTTCTAATGATCATTGTTTTGGCTGCCATAGTCGATCTGGAAGAATTTCTACAAATTATGAGGGTTGGTTTGAAACTTTATTAACTGAGAATGATATTAAAGCGTTGAGTCATTCCGTCCCTATTTTATCGGGATCGGAATCTGATTCGAAGAAGCTGAAACAAGTTCAGCTTGACAGAAAAACAGAATACCTGCTTTTAATGGATGGACGAGTTTTTCAAAAAACTAAAGAAGATGTGCATTATAAGGCAGGAATGGAATGTATTGATTGCCATGTTTCGATGGAAATAATGGGTGATGGAAATTTGTACCAACATATGGAAGAGGCAACAAAAGTCCAGTGTATTGATTGTCATTCAAAAGTAGTTAGATCAATCAGATATGATAAACTTGATTATGAATCAAAAAAAATTGTTGATTTAAGAAAATCAAAAAAAGAAAATGAAGAGTTTTTAGTTACTGAAAAATCTAAAATTCCTTTAATAAATACTTTTGTGAATAACAGATATGAAAAATATTTGTTAACTAAATCAACAAAGAAAAAATTATCATTAAATCCTCCGACTACTATTTGTGTTGAAGGCAAATCTCATCAAAGATTAAGCTGCAATAGCTGCCATACAGAATGGGTTACACATTGCGTTGGATGCCATACAGAATTTGACCCAAATTTGGAAGGATATGATTTACTTGATAACAAAGATATAGTTGGAAGCTGGAATGAAATCCCAAGTGATTTTTATGTTGATTATCCTGTGCTTGGAGTAAGAAAAGAAAAATCAGGAAAGGAAGTAATAGATACTTTTATTCCTGGTATGGTTTTAACAATTGATAAATTCAAAAATCCACAAAAGAAAATATTTAAGCGATTATTCGCACCAACTTTTTCTCATACAATAAATAAGAATGGAAGAAGCTGCAAATCCTGTCATAACAATCCGCTTGCACTTGGATATGGAAAAGGGAAATTAACTTATTCAAAAAAAGGTAAATGGAGTTTCGAACAGCAATTCTCAAATCATAAAGAAGATAATTTACCAAAAGATGCCTGGATAGGTTTTCTTAAATCCAGAGATGAAACATCAACTACCAGAACTTATACAAGACCTTTTACAGTTGAAGAACAAAAAAGAATTTTATTGGTTGGTTCTTGTTTAACTTGCCACGAAGAAAATTCAGAAGTGATGAAAGAAAGTCTGATTGGTTGGGAAGTTGTTCTAAAAAGAATTTCTCCAAATTGTATTTTACCATCCCATTAGTTGATAGCAATAAACTATTAAATCAATCCAAGTATCATTTCTATTCATAATTAAAATCATGACATCAATTCTAAAAATTTAGAAATAGACTCGGCATCTCTCTAACAAATGAAAAATAATTTTATTCTATCCTTTGAAAACAAACATAATTAGCATAATTGATTTGGCAAAAAAGTTGGTATTTATAAATATCAACTTTTAAATGCTGTGTTTTAAATGCTCAATCAAGTACAAAAAGACGAACCTATTTATCCAATTAGAACTGCTGCAAAGCTTCTAAATATTTCTGTTCATACTCTCCGAATGTATGAAAAAGAACATCTTATTCTGCCATTTAAAAAATCAACCAGCCATCGGCTTTACTCAAAATCTGATATTGATAGAATCAACTGCATTCGTTCCGCTATAAATGAATCGAAGATCAGCATCAACGGAATTAAAACGATTTATTCTATGATGCCTTGCTGGGAAGTAATCAATTGCAGTAAAGAAGATAGAAGCAGATGCGCCGCTTACTTAAGACACAGCGGTCCATGCTGGGCTGTAAAAGGTGAGGAAACCATTTGTTCATTCAAAGATTGCAGGCATTGTTCTGTTTATCAGGATTATGGTGAATGTGGAAGTATAAAAAATTTTATAAGAAATAAATTAACGAGCTTATAATGAATTCAATCTCAAGAAGAAAATTTTTAAAGATATCAGGTGCAACGGTTGTAACTGCGGCTGCTCTTGCTGGATCAGCAAAAACAATTATTAATGCAGCAGAAAGCTACTCTAAACCTAAAGGATTACAGATAATTCCGAGCTACTGTGATTTATGTTTTTGGAAATGCGGTTTGCTTGCCTACGTAAAAGATGGTGAACTCTGGAAAGTAGAAGGCAATCCAAAAGATCCGTTGAGTAATGGCAGATTGTGTCCGCGTGGTACAGGTGGAGTTGGTGCGCATTATGATAAAGAAAGATTAAAATCTCCTTTGATAAGAAAAAGTGAGCGAGGTGAAGAGAAGTGGGTAGAGGTAACCTGGGATGAAGCATTTGATTACATCGCAGATAAGATGAACAAGATGAAAGCTGATTATGGACCGGAAGCGATGGCACTTTTCTCGCACGGTATCGGCGGAAGTTTTATCAAACATCTTTTACGTGCTTACGGATCACCAAATGAAACCGCTCCAAGTTTTGCTCAATGTCGTGGACCTAGAGAAGTTGGATTTGAATTAACTTTTGGAGATATCGTTGGATCACCTGAAAGAACTGATATTGAAAATGCTAAATGTATCGTACTGCTTGGCTCGCATCTTGGGGAGAATATGCACAATACTCAGGTGCAAGAATTTTCCCGTGCGATAGAAAAACATGCATCAATTATAGTTGTCGATCCTCGATTTTCTGTAGCAGCGGGTAAAGCTAAATATTATCTGCCGATTAAACCAGGAACAGACATGGCTTTACTGCTTGCCTGGATGTCTGTAATCGTTAACGAAATACTTTATGATGATGATTATATAAATAAATATGGAATTGGATTTGAACAGTTTGCCGCAGAAGTTTCTCAGTACACTCCGGAATGGGCTTATGTTGAAACAGGAATTGATCCTGATATTATTAGAGAAACTGCAAGAGAAATGGCAAGATATAAACCTGCAACTTTAATCCATCCCGGAAGACACGCTACCTGGTATGGTGATGATGCACAGAGAAGCAGAGCGATCGCATTACTAAATGCATTATTAGGCAGCTGGGGAAGAAAAGGCGGATTTTATATTCCTTACTCTTATTCAATACCCAAATATCCATATGCTCCGTATCCTGAATTAAAGAAAGAAGCACTCGATAATCCAAATGGTAAATATCCTTTTACAACCGGAGAACAAATTTCAACTGGAATCAGAGAGGCAACTATTACTGGTAAGCCTTATCCAATTAAAGGGTGGTTCATATATGGAACCAATTTGATGCAGGCATTGCCAAATAGAGATGAAACTATTAAAGCTATACAAAATTTGGAGTTAATAGTTGTAGTTGATGTTATTCCAAGTGAAATTGCCGGATGGGCTGATGTTGTTTTGCCAGAATCTGTTTACTTAGAGAGATATGATGATTTAAATGCTTCACCTTTCAGAAAAGGATTTGTCGGAATACGACAACCAGTGATTGAAGAACCAAATGATCAAAAACCAAATTGGTGGATGGCAAAGAAACTTGGAGAAAAACTTGGATTGGGAGCATACTTCCCATGGAAAGATGTTGAAGAATATCTAGATACCCGATTAAAATTAGCTGGTCATTCTCTTCAGGAATTAAAAAAAGAGGGAATAATTAAAGGACCAGAGAAGCCAATTTATTTTGAAGATGGTGTTGAACCTGAATTTTTAACTCCATCTGGAAAGATTGAATTTTATTCCACACAACTAGCAGAAGCAGGTTTTGATCCAATACCGCGTTATACAAAACATCCTGAACCTCCATCCGGATATTTTAGATTACTGTATGGTCGTGCACCAGTTCACACTTTTAGCAAAACTCAATCAAATCCAATTCTTGCTGATATGATGAGCGAAAATGAGCTTTGGGTTAATGCTGATCTTGCACAGAGATATGGAATGAAAACAGGAGATAGAATTAAACTTAAAAATCAGGATGGTGTGGTGAGTGATCCTATAAAAGTAAAAGCAACAGAAAGAATAAGACAGGATTGTGTTTATATGGTTCATGGCTTCGGTCAAAAATCCAGACAACTTAGAAGCACTTATAAAAAAGGTGCAAGCGATGCAGAGCTTGTTACTAAATACAACATTGATCCATTGATGGGAGGAACTGCGATGAATGTGAACTTTGTAACTTTTGAGATGGAGGTGTAAGATGCCGAGATATGGAATGGTAATAGATACTCGTAAGTGTGTTGGCTGCCAGGATTGTGTTATAGCTTGCAAAACTGAAAACAATATTCCAGAAGGTTACAATCGTGATTGGATAGTAACTGAGTCAAAAGGAAAATTTCCTAACATCCAAATGGAAATAAGGACAGAAAGATGTAACCATTGTTCTGAGACACCATGCGTAAGCTGCTGTCCAACAGGTGCAAGTCACATTCACGATGTTGGCGGAGTTGTTTTAGTTACTCACGAAAAATGCATTGGTTGCAAAGCCTGTGTTGAAGCTTGCCCGTACGATGCAAGATTTATTCATCCGGATGGTTATGCAGATAAATGTACATTCTGTATTCATCGAGTTGAAAAAGGACAGAAGCCGTCATGTGTTGAAGTTTGCCCAACTTATTGTATGTACTTCGGTGATCTTGATGATCCAAATAGTGAAGTAAGTAAAATGCTTCAATCACGTAAATGGCATGTTAACTTGCCTGATGCCGGAACTGTACCAAATATATTTTATTTAGTTTAAGGATTTTTGAAATGAATGAATTACTTGAATTAACTACAACAAGAAATAACCCTCATGTTGATCCATATATGGCAATGTGGGAGTGGCAGATTCCGGTTTATCTTTTCCTGGGCGGAATGGTTGCCGGAATGATGATAATCTCAGGTTACTTTTTATTCAGTGGCAGATACAAAGAAAGTAACTGCGCTTGCTTTTCAATTCCATTTATAAGTGTTGTACTCTTAAGTTTAGGAATGTTTGCTCTGTTTCTGGATTTAGCCCACAAACCTTTTGTATGGAGATTGTACACAACATTCCAAATAAAATCACCAATGTCCTGGGGTGCGTGGATATTGATTCTGGTTTATCCTGCGCTAATTGCAAACATATTAATGCGCCCAACACCGTGGATGCTCAAGATCTATCCTAAACTTTCTAAATGGGCAGGAAAAATAAATCAGCATCCATTCTTAATTAAGAATATTGGCATTGCAAATATGATACTTGGAATGATGCTTGGAGCTTATACTGGTGTTCTGCTCAGTTCAATGGGCTCACGTCCTTTGTGGAATACATCTTTACTTTGGGTTTTATTTCTAGTTTCTGGATTATCTGCCGCTGCAGCATTTGTTCACCTCTTTGCAAAGAACAAAGCTGAAAGTGAACTGCTTGCAAAAGCTGATAACGGCTTTCTGGTTATTGAACTTTTTGTATTCGTAATGATCTTTCTCGGATTTTTATCTTCCGCAAGACCGCATATGGAAGCTGCACAACTTTTATTAACAGGTCCTTATGCTCCCGTATTCTGGGTTTTTGTAATCGGACTTGGAATTGTAATCCCACTTATCATTCAACTGCTTGCAGTTAATCATAAAATTCGCCACACCGCAATTGCACCAATTATGGTAATTGTAGGCGGATTGATTTTAAGATTTGTAATTGTTTCGGCTGGGCAATACAGCCATTGGTTTAACGCACATTTTCATTAATGGAGAATTGATAAATGACTTCAATAACTAAAACAATCACTAATGCCTTTGAAAAAGATGAAGGTCGTGAACATATACACATAGATGCTAAGCCCTATTCAAATCCTTACCTGGTTGGAATTGGATTGGGATTAGTACTACTTGCAGCCTTTGTAATAATGGGCAGAGGACTTGGAGCTTCCGGTGCGATTTCAACAGCAGTTGCTGTAACTGTTAATATAATTGCTCCCGAACACGCAGCAGGAAATGATTTTTACTCTGAGTATATCGGTGATGGCTCAACAAATCCACTTATGGATTGGTTAATTTTTCAGACACTTGGGGTTTTAGCCGGCGGGTTTTTATCCGGTACTATTTCACATCGTGTAAAAAAGGGAGTTGAGAAAGGTCCACATATCTCAACGAAGATGAGATTTGTTTACGCATTTATCGGCGGAGGTTTGCTTGGTTACGGAGCTAAACTTGCTCGTGGCTGTATGAGTGGTCAGGCATTATCTGGCGGTGCAGTATTAAATCTTGGCAGCTGGGTATTTATGATGATGGTTTTTGTTGGCGGATATGCCGCAGCATATTTTATGAGGAGGCAATGGACATGAACGCACCATTTTTCAAATTTGATTACTTCAACTCCGATGTGAGTTTAATTGTTGCTTTTGTTATTGGCATTGCTTTCGGTATCGCATTAGAAAAAGGTGGATTTGGCAGAGCTACCATTCTTGCTTCTCAATTCTACTTTACAAATATGCGAGTGCTGAAAGTTATGTTTACTGCAATCGTTACGGCAATGATCGGTTTATATTTTCTATCGGTAATTGGTTTTGTGGATCTGTCACTTGTTTATCTTACACAAACGAATCTTTTACCAATGGCAGTTGGTGGGTTGATAGCCGGTCTTGGTTTTATAATAGGCGGCTACTGTCCAGGCACTTCAATGGTTGCAGTTGCTACAGGCAAACTTGATGCAATGGTTTTTGTAGCCGGAATGATTTTCGGAATACTTGTATTTGGCGAGATGTTTCCTGGAATCGAAAACTTTTTTAACTCAGGTTATATGGGTAATGTAACTCTTCCATCGTACTTTAACCTTTCTTACGGATTAGTCGTTTTTCTTGTTGTGCTGATGGCAGTTGGTGCTTTCACTGCTGCAGAGTGGGGTGAAAAGAAAATGGCTGCTAAGTCCGGAAAGGAGATTTTATGAAAAAATTCTGGGCAGAGTTATCATTAAATAAAAAACTTGCAGCTATCGCTATAACTTTAGGTTTCATTGCACTTTTTGCAGGTGATCCTTATGGAGGCACAACAATAAAAGTAAACGAAAAAGATATTGCTTTATCAACTGTAGAAAATTCTGATAAAGTTTCTGTTACAGATTTAGCTGATTGGATAATTAAAGATAAATCAGATTTTGAGCTTGTTGATTTACGAAGTGAAGAAAAGTTTAATGAATATACTATTCCGGGTTCACAATGTATACCACTTCCACAAATTTCATCATCAGAATTATTAAGAAATCAAAAAATTGTATTGTTCTCGGATGACGATGTTGCATCATCACAAGCATGGTTTATTCTTAAATCAAAAAAGTATAAAGGTGTTTATATTCTTGATGGCGGATTAAATGCGTGGAAAGGAAAAATTCTTTTCCCAAAAGCTCCTGTTAATGCAGGCAAAGATGAATTAGCAGAATTTGAAAAGATGAAAGAGGTCGCGAAACATTTCGGCGGACAGGCACAAACGGATTCTTCGGTTGCTGAAACAAAACAAGAAATTAAACTTCCAACTCCAACTGTTGGTTCAACAAAAACAACTCTGCCAACAGGTAAGAAAAAGAAAAGGGAGGGCTGTTAGTTCAATTAAAAATTAAAACGTCATCTCGAGCGAAGTCGAGAGATGAAATTATTATTAACAATCGTCAAAAGGTCACACTTCGACGGAGTTTATCCCGATAGAATCGGGGCTTAGTGCGACATAATTTATTAAATAATATTATTTATCAGAGGAGATAAAATGAAAAAAATGTTCCTTGTTCTTTTAGTATTGTTTGGATTTACATTTCAAACAGCATTTGCAACAGACGGTTATTACCGTCACGGTTATGGAATAAAATACTCTGCACTTGCAGGTTCAGGTGTTGCAGTTTCTTTAAGCTCTCTTGGCGCGATTACAAACCCTGCATCTATTTCTAATCTTAATAATGGATTTGAAATTAATGTTTCATATTTCAGCCCAGAAAGATATTACGAAGTTGGCGGCAATCCTTCAGGATTTCCTGGCACATTTGGATTGATGCCTGGTAAAGTAGAAAGTGAACAAACATCTTTTTACTTTCCAACACTTGGTGGAAATTTAAAATTGTCTGACAAGTTTACAGTTGCATTATCATTATATGGTAATGGCGGAATGAACACTGATTATCCAACAAGAACTTTTGGTGATCCTAATTCTCCAGGAACGGGCGTTAATATTGAACAAATGTTTGGAAACTTAACTTTCGCATATAAATTATCAGAAAATCATTCTCTTGGTGTTGCAGGAATTTTTGGATGGCAAAGATTTGCTGCTAAAGGACTTATTGCTTTCAGCGGCTTCTCAAGTGATCCTGCAAACTTAACCGGCAATGCCTGGTCAACAGCTATGGGTTTTGGATTTAAATTTGGTTACCAAGGGCAATGGCTGGAGGAGTTAAGTTTAGGTGCGGCATATCAATCAAAAATTTATATGAGTGAGTTTGAAAGATATGCAGGATTGTTTGCTCAGGCAGGCGATTTTGATGTTCCGGCAAATTGGCAAGCAGGATTTGCATTTACTCCGGGTGATTGGAATTTCTTATTTGATGTAAAACAAATTTTTTACAGTGATGTAAAATCAATAGCTAACCCAATGCTTCCTAATTTACAAACAGCTTTACTCGGACAGGAAGAAGGAGCAGGTTTTGGATGGAAAGATATTTTAATCGTTAAATGGGGTATAATGTATTCAGGATTTTGCGGATGGGATTTAATGGCTGGATACTCTGTTGGACAAAATCCAGTTACTGCTGATAATGTAATGTTTAATATTCTTGCACCGGGTGTTATTCAGAATCATATAACATTTGGCATTTCAAAAGCTATCGCAAAGAATCACGAAATTACACTTGCATTTATGTATGCTTTTGAAAATACAGTTGAAGGACCAAATCCACTTGATGCCCCAAATCAGCAAACCATTGAAATAGGAATGAAGCAATGGCAGGTTGAAGTTGGTTATGCGTTTAGCAGTTTCTAATTATTTTCTTTCAGGGCAGGGAAGGGCATCTTATTGATGCCCTTTTTTTATGAACTATTGTGTGGTGACAATTGAGTATTTGAAATTATTGTTTTAGTTTTAACCAGCGATTATGTTCATTCAATTTGAAGTTTTGAATTATGCATTTACATTTTGTTTAGGTGTTCTTCGCAGTGGCGATTAAAAATTAAATAACAACTAAAATGACAGAAAAAATTCTTAATAGTTAGGTGTTCTTCAATGAATAAAATAGAAAATGACCCTTATATCTTGTCAGAAATACTTTTAAAGATTGACTTATCTTTATTGTCTAAAGATATATTTCCCCAAACCTTATTTGAAATTTCTGAAAAACCAATGTTATACCCGTACGCAAAAGAAGATATTCTAAATTTCTTAAATAGGAAAAAAATTAATCTTATTTCTGCAACGGAAATAATGAAATTGTCGAATGATTATAAAAATAATTATTGGTTATTTGAGAAAGCATTGATAGAAAGAGGTTTTGAATTACTAAATGAGGATAAAACAGATTTTGCAGAGATTTGCTTCAGATATTTAATTGATATTGGAAGCAAATCACCATTGGTAAAAGAAGAACTAATAAAAATATTCATCAAGAAGAGGGATGATAAAAACCTTAAATGGATTTTTGATAACATAGAAGAACAATTAAATGATAAGACAGATTATCATTATTTCAAAAGCAAGATTTCAGCCCTAAAAATAAAATATGGAAAGAGTCTTTTTTCAAACGACCAAATCTGGGCAAGTTTCAATTAAAGATTAAATAACACAACAGATTTCAATGAATATTCTAAAATTCATTCTGAGATGAGCAAATTTTTATTACAAGAAGGGAATTATGTAGAAGCAGTACATAATTATATTCTTTCATTTGTTGCAGAAGCTCAATATTGTTTTATTCTTGACAAAGGATTAAACAGTAATCATTTTAATCGATACGTCGATATAAATTTTATAAAAGGTAAAATGATTGGTATCTTGAAAAAAACGAACTATCAACAGTATTGTGATAAAATAGGTGATCTATTATTTACTTATTTATCCCAATTTCCAAATGCAAATTATAAAGAATTAAAAAAAGGGCTTTCAGAAGTATTTAATCAAACAACCAATCCTCATTGAGGTATTGTTAAATATTCACAAGATAATTATGAATTTAAAATTTCTAATCAGAGATTATTTGCCGTTAATATTCTCGTTAATAGCTATTATAATCAGTTGTATTGCATTGAAGCATAAAATAAAACGAGAAGATAAAATCTATGAGGAAAGAGACTTTGAGATTAATTTTGGCATTGAAAAAGAGCTATTGAACAATAAAATAAGCATACTTCTTGCAGTTACTCAATGAGCAGAAAAATCAGTAATATTTTTCTTTGACTATAATAATATTATTGAAGATGATGCTGATATTATAATACCAACGGATATTAAGTTTTCAAATAAATGGTGGTTAGAAAATACTAATAGTGTTTCTAAATGGCCCATTTCAAACGTACATCGATATTCAACGATTTACGAGTCAATTTCTTTTTTGGATAGCAAACGTAATCAATTAGTAAAAGGTAAACTAATAAAAGAAATTCTTAATAAGCTTGATAGTTCAACTTATATATGGCAGTATAAATCATTTATTAATTACAATGCAAAGAAGATATAATAAGTAAACACCTAACCGCTTAAAAAAGGATCCCGATCTGCATCGGGACAAGAGCCGTCAACAGTATATAGATATTTAAAGAGAAAAATATTTTTAAGAATAAATGTTCTTGTTACTCCACGGTTGATTACTAAAGAATCAATCCGTGCTTATATTTACAGCAGAAAAGAAATGATATGCAATTACAATCAATAGATACATCTAAACAGTTTGAAGAGATTTATATAAATCTCTTGCGCAAAAAAACTGTAGCTCAAAAGATTGAGCAAGTAGTATCAATTAGTTCTTTTGTAATTGGCTTATCAAAAAAAGCAATTATAATTGCAAATCCCGCACTTAGTAAGCGAGAGCAGGATTTTCTATTTGTTAAATTGCATTATGGTGATGCACTATACTTTAAGTTAAAAAGATTTTTAGAAGAAGAAAAAATTGGATAAAAAAAATATACTAAGTGCTTTAGAACCAGTAATTAAAGCTCTTGAGGAGTCTTCAATAGCTTATTTTATTGGTGGATCAATTGCCAGTTCCGCTTATGGTACAGCAAGAGCAACAATGGACGTGGATATGATACTAAACCTAAAACCATTTCAGGTACAAACTTTTGTTGATAAGTTAAAGAAGGAATACTACATTGATGTAGAAATGATTAATGATGCATTGATAAACAAATCTTCTTTCAATATTCTTCATTTAGATTCGATGTTGAAAATTGATTTTTTTATTTTAAAAGATCAACCTTATCCACTTAAATCATTTGAAAGAAGAAAACAAAGTTCATTCGAAGATTCGGATGAATCAATAAAAGTATTTTTATGTTCATCTGAGGACATAATAATTTCTAAACTCGAATGGTTTAAATTATCAGATGAAACTTCTGAAAGACAATGGTCGGATATTTTAGGTGTAATCAAAGTTCAGAAAAACAAGCTTGATAAAGAGTATTTAAAGTTTTGGGCTGAACAACTGAAGCTTCTTGAATTAATACAAAAAGCATTTCAACAATCAGAAGTAAATCTGTAAACTTTTATTTCTTCTCCAGCACATCATCAGCCCAGCTCATAGCTGCCATTGTTGGCGGCAACCCAATTGTTGGTAATGCAAGTAAAACTGTTTGTCTAATTTCTTCTTTGGATATTCCAAGTTCGATTAACTTTCTGGTATGCGAATGAACAGCACCTTCCAACCCAGCACCTGTTGAGATTGCAAGTTTTATAAGTGCCCTTGTTTTATCATCTAAGGGTCCTGATGAATGAACTGCTTTCCCAAGCTCTTCATAGGCTAATGCAACTTCAGGATAATCCTGATGAAGTTTTTCAAATCGTTTTGGTAGTTGAGACATAATTTACTCCTTAAAAATTTATTGAATTGACTCTTTATAACTAATGACCTCGCAATTGCCATTCCCGTGGAAACGGAAATCAATTTTATTGATTAATAGATTCCGTGTCAAGCACGGAATGACAAACAACTATTCACTTAATAATAAATAATAAAAAGATGTTGACAGAAAATAATAAATTCGTTTAAATCCGTTTTTCTTTTTCGACTCCTTCCAGCAGAATCCTACAACCCTTTTAAAGTGAGGAAATAAATTTAATATTTCATCAATCTCCTTTGAATAAAAAGAATTTTTTCCTGAAATGAATTTCTGAAACATCTTTCTTACAAATGGCGCAAGCAACGCATACCATAAAACAGTAAGTACGATTGATCTAATAAGCATTATTATAATATCGAGGGATGCAAGCTCAGATTTGTAAGGATTATAATAACTATAAATCAAAACGACTATTAATATTGTGAGAATTATAATTCCGGTTGGACGAAGTAACCAGCTTTTCTTCTTACCTTTCTTTTCTTTCCTCGGTAATTGTGATTCGGAGCTATCAAGATTTAGATTTTTCATTTGCCGCGAAAAGAAATTTATTCTTTTAGGTAATGATCCCGCATATAAACCAACAATTACACCTGCAGATAGATGAAGCGTAACGTAAACAACTATTAATAAATATCCGTAATGAATATCCGGATGTAAGCCAAGACTAAGGAACTCATTAGCAACCTGATTTACAAAAATGTTAATTGATTTCCATAATGTATTTCCAAAAAGAATTGTTAGCACAATAATTTTCTGTATCCCGGAAAAAAAAAGAGTTAAAACTCCAAGCAACAAAGCAGAAATTCTAAAAAATCTTTTTGGTAAAAAAAGTAAATAACCTAGTAATCCCTGAAGTGTAACTGCAAAATACGCAGTTAATGGCGTGTGAGGGCTTACCAAAGCTTTTATCAGAAGAACAATTAATGTGGATTTTAGAATTTCCTTTTTGTTTTTTGAAAACAGAGCAATTAATGAAATAAATAAAACAGCAGCACTGCTTATAAATAATCCGCGTAATGGAATTGTGAGTGCATGTAATATTCCACCAAAAGCAGATTCACTGAAAGCCCAGAGTGCAGTTATTTTAAGAATAGAAATATTATTGTCTGATAACTGAAAATTATTTTCTGATAATATTTTTTGTGAGGACTCCAAGATTATTTTTCTAATTTTTCAGTCCAGGAAATAATTCCATTTTCCAAATGTTGTACAGATTCAAACCCTTCAGAAAGCATAAATTTTCCTGCATGATAACTTCTGTTACCACTATGGCAATAAAGATAATAATTTTTGGACTTATCTAGTTCCACAATCTTTTGAGTAAATTTTGGATTGTAAATATCAATCAAAAAAGAATTGGGTATATGCCCTTCATTAAATTCCTGAGGTGTTCGTACATCGATTATTACTGCAAATTCGTCTGAGGAGATGTTATTTAAGAATTCCAGCGCATTAAGGTTTACTACTTCATTCATTTGATAACTTTATTTTATAAATTTAAAGCAAATATATAGCTTAATTATGATCATTTTGCTACAATTCGTATATGAAATTACTAAAAAAAATTTCTCTGACCAATCAGTCATAAAAGTGATTGATTTCATTTTATTTTCTAATGTGACTTTTTATATTTCGTAACAAATTTTAACTAATCAGGAAAATTTTAATGCCAAATAAATATGAAATTGCAATTCTTGGCGGCGGACCGGGCGGATATGTTGCGGCAATCAGAGCTGCACAGTTAGGATTTAAAACAGTTGTGATTGATAAAGAGAATTTGGGCGGAATTTGTTTGAATTGGGGATGTATTCCTACAAAATCTCTATTAAAGAATGCTGAGATTTATGATAATGTTAAAAATCATGGTAAGGAATTTGGAATCTACTCAAAAGAACTTTCATTCAACTTTAATGAAATAATAAAGCGAAGCCGGGATATTTCTGATAAGATAACCAAAAATGTTGAGTTGCTGATTAAGAAAAACAAGATTGATAGAATTCGTGGATTTGGTAAACTAATCAGTCAGAATGAAATTGCGATACTTGATAAAGATAGTAATAAAACTGAAACTATAAGTGCTGATAATATTATAGTTGCTACCGGTGCACGTCCTAAAGTTTTTCCAAATATTCCAGTCGATAGAAAAAATATCATAACTAGTACAGAAGCTATGAATCTTTCTGAGCAGCCAAAAGAGTTAATAATTATTGGTGCCGGTGCAATAGGAATCGAGTTTGCGTATTTCTATTCTGTGCTTGGAACTAAAGTTTCGGTGATTGAAATGCTTGATCATATTCTTCCGGTTGAGGATGTGGAAGTTTCTCTAACTCTTGAAAAGAATTTTAAGAAACGTGGAATTGATATTTATACGAAAACAATGGTTGAAAAAGCAGAAATTAAAGGGAATAAAGTCTTAGTTACGATAAATCAAAATGGACAGAAAAAAGAGTTAAGTGCCGATAAAGTTTTAAGTGCAATCGGTGTTACAGGAAATGTAGAAGGATTTGGTTTAGAAGAGTTAGGAATTGAACTTTTCAAAAATCATATCAAGGTTGATAAGAAAACATATCAAACAAATGTTAAAAGTATTTATGCGATTGGTGATGTAATTGGTCCACCTTGGTTAGCACATGTTGCTTCTGCTGAGGGTATCCATTGTGTTGAAGGTATAAAAGGGATTAAAAATCCTGAAATAGATTATGAAAATATTCCAGGTTGTACTTATTGCCAGCCTCAGGTTGCAAGTGTTGGATTAACGGAGGCAAAAGCAATCGAACTTGGATATGAGTTAAAAATAGGGAAGTTTCCTTTTATGGCAAGTGGAAAAGCATTTGCAGTTGGAGAACGAGAAGGATTTGTTAAGTTGATTTTTGATGCAAAGTATGGTGAACTTTTAGGCGGTCACATCATTGGAAGTGAAGCAACTGAACTTATTGCTGAAGTTGTGCTAGCAAGAGCCATGGAAGCAACCGGACATTCGATAATAAAAACTGTTCATGCTCATCCAACACTTTCTGAATCGGTTATGGAAGCGGCGGCCAATGCTTATGGTGAAGCAATACACATTTGAGAGTTCAAGATCAAGTTTAAGCCTGATTGCCATCAGGTAAGTTTACGTTCAGGATCAAGTGCAAGAATTGATTGTCATTCCGAATCCCGATTAGGGTGAGGAATCTGCATGTTAAATGGTTGAAGATTTCTCACCGACTGAAGTCGGATTCGAAATGACTTTTAAGAATTTAAGAAAAATTTTAGTGAATAAAGAAACAAGAAAATTAGTTTATTGTGATTTAAGTTTGATTGATTATAAAGAGGCGTGGAATTTACAAAAATCAATTCATCAATTACGAGTTGAAAATAAAATTGATGATGTTCTTTTTTTATTAGAGCATCCACATACTTATACTCTTGGCAAAATCGCGGATAAAGAAAATCTTGTTGGAGATAAGAAATATCTGGATGAAAATAATATCTCTGTTTATGATATTGATCGCGGAGGCGATATAACATATCACGGACCGGGGCAAATTGTTGGATATCCAATTATTAGTCTTACAAACTGGAAGCAGGATACTCACAAATATTTAAGAGCAATTGAAGAGGTAATAATTAAAGTTTGTTTAGAATACGGATTACAGGGAAGCAGAGTTGATAAATATACCGGTGTTTGGATTGAAGACAGAAAAATTTGTGCAATTGGAATTAAAGTTAGTCGTTGGATAACAATGCACGGCTTTGCATTTAATGTTAACACAGATTTGAATTTGTTTAATGGAATTGTTCCTTGTGGGATTTCTGACAAAGAGGTTACTTCATTAAATCGTGAGTTGAATAAAGAATTTAGTTTGAGTGAAGTTAAGGAAAGAATAATTCATCACTTTAATAATCTGTTTAGGTATGATCAGATAGAGTTTAAATCAAAAGAAGAATTATTGAGTTTAATAAAACATTATTGATAGTCATTTCGACCAAAGGGAGAAATCTGAATTCAGTAAATAATAAGATTTCTCAGTCGAATCCGCCGCGGCGGACTTCGAAATGACTTTTTACTTGGTAATTGATCCTAAAAGTCGTGGCAACTAATAGAATTGAGATTAAATATGTCAAAAAAAATAATAACACAAACTAAATCGAAGGAGAAAACTTCGATGAAACCAACAAATGGAAAAAGCTTTTCAATAAGAGTTGGAAAGCACGAATTTGATAAAGAGAAATTATTATACATACTCAAAATGATGTTGACGGCTCGAACCGTTGATAACAAAGCAATGAATTTATTGCGACAGGGTAAAACATTTTTTCACATTGCAGGTGCAGGACATGAAGCTGTTCAACTTGCAATTGGACTTTCATTAGATCCAAATAAGGATTGGCTTTTTCCTTACTACAGGGATCTGGCAACAGTATTGACTGTCGGTGTAACTCCTGAAGAGGTTTTTCTTGGAACATTCGGTAAAGCAAATGATCCTGCAAGTGGTGGAAGACAATTACCTGTTCATTGGGGCTCCACAAGAATAAATATCCCTTCACAATCATCACCAACAGGAACCCAATTTTTACAGGCGGTAGGAACAGCACTAGCTTCTGTTAAAAGAGGCGAAAGGCATATTTCTTATGTCAGCAGCGGTGAAGGTACAACATCGCAGGGTGAATTTCATGAAGCTGTAAACTGGGCAAGTCGTGAAAAACTGCCAGTGCTTTTTGTTATCCAAAATAACAAGTACGCAATCTCTGTTCACGTATCAAATCAAACAGGAGGAAAAGATAGTTCAATCGCAGAAATGATGGAAGGTTTTCATAGTCTGCATCGCGAAAGAATTGATGGAACAGATTTTTTCAAATCTTATGAAAAAATACAGGAAGCGATTGAATATATTAATTCCGGTAAAGGTCCAGCTTTAATTGAAGCCGATGTTGTGAGGTTGGAATCACACTCATCTTCAGATGATCAAAAAAAATATCGTGATAAAAAAGAACTAGAAGAAGATTTAAAGAAATGCCCGATTGAAAAATTTGCACAAATTCTTATGGCAAAGGGATTAATTACTCAAATAGAATATGATGAATTAAAGCATACTATTAATGATGAAGTAAGTGAAGCGGCCGACAGAGCACTTAATTCTGCTGATCCACATACAGGTGAATCAGAAAAATATGTTTTTGATGAAAGTGGATTTAAAGAAACATTGAATTACGAATCTTCATCTCCATCTGGAAATAAAATTGTTATGGTTGATGCAATCAATCATGCATTACACGAAGAAATGGAAAAGAATCCTGAGATGTTCATTTTTGGTGAAGATATTGAGGATGCAAAAGGCGGAGTGTTTACAGCTACAAAAGGGTTATCAACTCGTTTTACAAAGAAAAGAGTTTTTAATTCGCCGCTAGCAGAAGCAAGTATAATGGGTGTAGCAGTCGGTATGTCTTTAGCGGGTTTGAAACCAGTTGTTGAAATTCAATTTGGTGATTACATCTGGCCAGCATTTATGCAAATGAAAAACGAAATGGCACCGATGAGATATCGATCTAATAATGCATGGGCTGCACCGGTTGTAACTCGTGTTGCGGTTGGCGGATATATTCACGGCGGACTTTGTCATAGCCAAAATATCGAAGCATTCTTCTCACATATCCCGGGAATTTTAATTGCTTATCCGAGTAATGCTGCAGATGCGAAAGGATTATTAAAAACTGCATGCCGAATTAAAGATCCAGTTTTATTCCTTGAGCATAAAGGTTTGTACAGACAAAGTTTTGCTATCGCCCCTGAACCTGATGATAATTATTTATTACCTTTTGGCAAAGCAAAAGTAATTAAAGAAGGAAAAGATTTAACAGTAATTTCCTGGGGAGTTTCGCTTTGGGATTCAATGCTGGCGGCAAAGAAATTAGAAGATGAAGATTTTTCTGTAGAAGTAATTGATTTGAGAACAATTGTTCCTTTAGACGAGGAAACAATTTATAACTCGGTGAAGAAAACGAATAAAGTGATTATCATTCATGAAGATACACTGTTCGGTGGATTTGGTGCTGAGATAGTAGCACGAATTGCAGATAATTGTTTTCAACATCTTGATGCACCGGTAAAGAGAATTGCAGCTAAGGATGCACATATTCCTTATGCACCGATATTAGAGAATGAAGTTCTTCCAAGTCGTGATGAAATTTATAAAGGAATTAAAGATTTACTTAAGTATTAATAAATCGTTTTATAGGATGATGAGACAAATCTCTATCTGTATTAAGGTTCAGATATCTCGCTTTGCTCGATATGACACAATAATCGAAAATTGAACATTTAGAATTTAACATTTGTAAAGAGGAGTTAGTATGGATATCATAATGCCGAAAATGGGTGAGAGTGTTAATGAAGGCACAATCATAAAATGGCATAAAAAAGTTGGTGATGTTGTTAAGCTTGACGAAATAATTTTTGAAATTAGTACAGATAAAGTGGATACCGAAATTCCAGCGGCATCAGCCGGACTTCTTTCAGAAATTTTAGTTAAGGAAGGTGAAACCGTGGAAGTAGGAACTGTGGTTGCAAGAATTCAATCCTCGGGGGAATCTGCCGCTGATGCTGCTCCAGCTGAAGTAGAGACAAAGGAAATTGTTGAAGAGAAAATTACTCCTGAAGTTGAATCACCAAAAATATCCGAACCACTGCAAGATAAATCTTCTAGTGGAAATGTAATTGAAATTGCAATGCCAAAGATGGGTGAATCTGTTATGGAAGGGACGATAATTAAATGGCATAAAAAAGTTGGTGATGCTGTTAAGAAAGATGAAATGATTTTTGAAATAAGTACGGATAAAGTTGATACAGAAATTCCATCTCCGGAAGCTGGAATTTTAGCTGAGATTTTAGTCGGCGAACAGGAAACAGTTGATGTTGGAGTTATAGTAGCAAAACTTTCAGTTGGAGATAAAGTTCAAGTGCAAGATCAAGTTCAAGTTTCTCATATGGACGAACAAGAAAAAGTTCAAGAGCAGGTACAAGAGGTTAAATCAATGCACGACAATTTTGCAAAGAACTTAGATATCCGACCAAAGGAACAGGGAACAGGTTCAGGATTTTATTCTCCCCTTGTTTTAAGTATCGCACAAAAAGAAAATGTTAGTTTTGATGAATTAAAATCAATTAAGGGTACAGGTTTAGAAGGAAGAATTTCTAAGAAAGATATTCTTGCATATATTGAAAAAAGTAAAACTTCCGGGGTTCAGGTTTCCCAAAGGGACAAGCAAGAGCAAGTTCAAGAAAAGAAAGAAGTCAAATCAGCTGTATCTATTCCAACAACATCACAAACAGTTTATAACGGTGCAGATGTTGAAAGAATTCCTATGGATAATATTAGACAGAGAATAATGGATCATATGGTTCATAGTCGTGATACATCTGTTCACGTTACAGGTTTGATTGAAGTTGACATGACACGAATTCATAATTTTATTAAGGCAAAGAAACAAGAGATTATAAAAAGTGAAAATGCAAAGATTACTTACATGTCTTTTATTGCTGATGCAGTTGTAAAATCATTAAAAAAATATCCACTTGTAAATTCGAGTATTGATGGAAACTATATTCTGCAAAAGAAATTTATTAATCTTGGTATTGCTGTAGCAATTGAACCAACAGGACTAATTGTTCCCAACATTAAAGGTGCTGGAGATAGAAATGTAATCGGTCTTGCAAAAGCAATTGCTGATCTTGCAAACCGTGCAAGAACAAAAAAACTTACTCCTGATGATATTTCAAACGGAACTTTTACAATAACAAATTACGGTGTGTTCGGAACTATATTTGGTACGCCAATAATAAATCAGCCGGAAGTGGCAATTCTTGGAGTTGGTGCAGTACAGAAAAAACCCGTTGTAATTGAAGTGGACGGTTCTGATACTTTTGCAGTAAGACACATTATGGCATTAACACTCTCTCATGATCATCGTTTGGTTGATGGTATGTTAGGCGGAATGTTCTTGAAAAGCATGAAAGAGATTTTAGAAAATTTTGAAAGTTTGTAGAATGAAAATCGTAGAACAGACTTTAGTCTGTTAATTGCTGAGAAAAAATTCTGAGATACGAGAAACTTTAACTAAGTAATGATTCAATTATGATAAACCAACATCAACGCGCATTTAAAGAAGAAGTAGAAAAAGAAAATAAAGATTTAGGCAAAAGACCTGATTGGCTTAAGGTAAGATTACCCATCGGAGAAAATTATTCTGATGTAAAAAATCTTATGCGCAGACAAAAACTTAACACCGTTTGCGAAGAAGCTAAATGTCCAAACATATCCGAATGCTGGAATCATCGCACAGCGACTTTTATGATTCTTGGGGATACTTGTACACGAAGCTGCGGCTTTTGTAATATTAAAGTCGGAATGCCAAATGAACTTGATATTGAAGAACCAAAACGTGTTGTTGAATCAGTAGTAGAATTAAATCTTCGTCACGTTGTAATAACATCTGTAAATAGGGATGAACTAAAAGACGGCGGCTCGACAATCTTTAAAGAATGTGTAAGGTTGATACACGAACAAAAGCCGGATTGCACAGTTGAAATTCTTATTCCCGACTTCAAAGGTGAAGAGGAAGCATTCGATGTTATAATGCAAAATCCGCCTGATATATTAAATCATAATATGGAAACTGTACCAAGACTCTATCACGCTGTTCGCCCGCAGGCAAAGTATGAAAGAAGTTTAGAACTCATCAAATGGTTCAAATCAAAAGGACTGAAAACAAAAAGCGGAATTATGGTTGGCATTGGTGAAAAGCCAGAAGAAGTATTAGATTTAATGAAAGATTTGGTTGCGCACGGGTGTGATATTCTTACTATCGGGCAGTATTTACAGCCCACCAAAATGCACTTACCAGTTGATCGCTTTGTAACTCCAGATGAATTTAAAATGTATAAAGCAGAAGGTCTTAAATTAGGATTTAAGATTGTGGAATCATCACCATTGGTAAGAAGTTCATATCATGCAGATGAGCATGCAAGAGCTATTTTTAAAGCAGATTAATAACAATTTATTTAAATGAATTATCATTTATTATTAACATTAATCTGCTTATTTTAACACCTCGAAAAATCAATAAAGTTAATTATCGAATATTTTTACTTAATGAAATTTAACGCCACTTTCTTTATTCTGCTGCTGCAAATATCTTTATCAATAAGTGTAATTGCTCAAGAAAATCAAACCATTCTAACAAAAACAATGGATGATGACAATTCTAAATTCACTAACGTTGGTAATATTGGTTTAACAATTACAAACTTTGGAACTTACGGCCATGGTTTTTCACTTTGGCCTGATCAACCGAGCTGTGAATATCCAAAAGGATCCGGTATTGAACATATTTTTGATGGCGGTTTATGGATCGGTGGAATAATTCGTGGCAACTCAGAACCATTTGTAACCACAGGTGCGGTTGATGCAACTTCCGTTGCATCCAGAGGTGGTGGATTTGAGTTTACCAATAAATCCGGGGAAAAAGTTGTGGAAAGATCTGCTTTATTCGATTCTCCATTTTTTCAGCCATCAGCAATTTCACATCAGGATTTTGTAATGAATTATACAGACTCCAACACTGTTTTAAGTAACGGTGAACCTATAACAGGTCATAGTCCGCTTAGAATTGTTGTACATCATGAGTCTTATGCGTGGAATTTTCCTTTTGCAGATTTCTTTGTGATAATGAATTACACAATTAAAAATACTTCCAGCAAATTTATTGATAGCGTTTATGTAGGATTATGGACAGACGCAGTTGTTCGTAATACAAGAATTACCGGAAGACCGAGTGGAAGTGCATTCTTTAACAAAGGCGGTAACGGCTATAATGATTCTATAAAAATTGCTTATGAGTTTGATTCAAATGGTGATCCCGGTTTTACTGATAGTTATCTTGGAATTCAATATTTAGGTTCAGAACCAAGGTTGGTTGATAAGATTTTGGTACAAGGAGATTCAATTCCTACAGTAAATTTTGTAAGCTGGCAATTTAGAAATACTGATGATCCAAACTTTTTTGCACCTCAAGATGACTTGGGTAGATTTTCTAAAATGCAAGGTTATTTTGGAGGATCGAATAGATGGAAAGATGGTATTAATCCATCATCACTTAAAACCCCATCAAACAGATCAATATTTTTATCTAACGGTCCATTTTCATCAATAGCTCCCGGTGATTCTATCAATGTAGTTTTTGCAATCGTAAATGCAAAAAAATATGGGAATGATCCTGCCTCGTTGGATACCGAAGAACAGAAAACTAATCTTTATATAAATGCCGATTGGGCATTACGCGCATATTATGGTGAAGATAGAAATAGAAATGGTGTGCTTGATCCGAATGAAGATCTTGATGGAGATGGAGAAATTACAAGATATATTCTTCCAACTCCACCTACTACACCAAAAGTAAAAGTTGTACCTGATAATCAAAAAGCTACAATCTATTGGGATAGGCGAGCAGAGTTTTCTATTGATCCGATTTCAGGCAAGAAGGATTTTGAAGGGTACAAACTTTATAGAACCCAAGCAGGATTTGATTTAACACAATCACAGGATCTGCAAAATTCATTAGTAGTCTTAGCAGAGTTTGATAGCACCGGAAACAGCATAGGTTACAATACGGGATTTTCAGAAGTTCGATTAGATGAACCTATCACATTCCCAAATGATACAACTAAGTATTATTACAAATTTGAAATTCCGACTTTGCTTAACGGCTGGCAATATGTTTTTTCTGTAACTGCATTTGATGAAGGTGATCCGGAAAATGATCTTGATGTTTTAGAATCCAGTGCGATAGCAAACTATGAAAGAATTGTTCCCGGAACCGCGGCAGTTGAAGATGAAAATATTGAAATAGGTGTTTATCCTAATCCTTATTATGCAAATGCAGTTTGGGACGGAAGTTCTGAAAGATTACGTAAAATTTATTTTTATAATCTGCCAGCTGAGTGTGAAATAGTAATTTATACCCTAGCAGGAGATATAGTAAAAACAATTATACACGATGCCTCGAGTAATGGATCAGATACAAGATGGTTCCAGAATTATGCAAGCGATGGAAAGCAGCAATTTGCCGGAGGAGAGCACACATGGGATCTTGTAACAGATAATGATCAGGCAATTGCTACCGGATTATATTTATTTACTGTAAAGAACAGTAAAACAGGTGATATTAAAACTGGAAAATTTTTAATTATTAAATAAATAGGAGAATAAAATGAAAGCTAAATTTTACATGCTGTTTGCAATTCTTTTCATCTCATCGATGAATTTAATTGCACAAACATATCCGGAAGTTACGATAATGGATATTCAGTATCAGCATCCAGATTCACTTTTGCTTAATGGAGATAGACCTTCACCATTAGTAGGGGATACTGTCACGATTACAGGAATTGTCCAGGTAGCACCTTACAGAGACTCAAACTTAGACAGTGGAGTTGTAATAAGAGCAGGTGTACCCGCAATTTATTTGCAAGATACTTTGGAAACCGATTTTGGTGGTATATTGGTTCGAGACATCACTGCCAGTCCAGATTTTGCTCTTTTGGATACTGGAACGGTTATTAAAGTCACAGGTGTTGTAACTAATTATTTTGTGACAACCCAATTTGATGTAACAAGTTTTGCTGCTGAAGGTGTTATTGATTTTCAAGAAAAAAAACAACCAGTTGTTATTACACTTGATTCATTAGCACAAATTGGAACTAATATTGGTAAAGTATTGGCTGAAAAGTGGGAAGGCGTTTATGTTGAAGTAAGAAATGTGACTGTTGGATCAAATAATATAGGCACTGGTACTTTTTCAGTTTTTGATGCTAATAACACGGAAGTTTTAACAGGTAATCAGTCTTCATACTTCCATACAACTTATACACCGCCTCAACCAGGAACAGTTTTAGAATATTTACGTGGATATATTCAAAATAGAGACAACCTTGCACAAGGTTATGCTCATATAATTTGTCCAATGTATCCTGGAGATGTTAAAGTCTCCTCATTTCCACCCAATATATCAAATATAAGTCGTAATTTAGTTAGCGTAGCTCCTGGACAAAATGTAACTGTTACAGCTAAGATTAAAGATCCTGATGGAACTGTTGCAGATGCAAAATTATACTGGAGAAAAAATTCTGGTGCTAACAATGAAGTTGCTATGACAAATGTGAATGATTCAACTTATCAGGCA
>JBBQSH010000032.1:0-25035 GCA_038214015.1 Ignavibacteriales bacterium
AAGTAAGAATCTTAAAACCTAGGAGGTTTTTCTGCCGCTTATGTAAGCAGAGTTTTTAACATCAACCATCATACATCAAATATTAGGAGCAATGCTTTTCTCAGAAGATAAATATCGTTTTATGTACGCTGCACTTCAGGAAGCTCAAAAAGCTTTTGATGATGATGAAGTTCCGGTTGGTGCTGTTGTTGTTCACAATAATAGGATAATCGGTCGCGGTTACAATCAAATCGAAAAACTAAAGGACGCAACCGCACACGCAGAAATGATTGCGTTAACTTCTGCATCAAATCATATCGGAAACTGGCGGCTTAATGAATGTTCAATTTACGTAACACTTGAGCCGTGCATAATGTGCACAGGTGCTCTGCTTGCATCGCGAATAAACGAGCTATATTTTGCAGCGAGTGATATAAAATTTGGCGCTTGCGGCAGTGTTCATAATCTAGCGGAGAATTCAAAGACAAATCATAAAATAAAAGTCTATTCAGGTATTCTTGCACAAGAGAGTGAAGATCTGTTAAAATCATTCTTTGTAAAAAAGCGACTTGAGTCAAAAAAATAATTCCATTGAACTCTTAATTTCTTGTTTAAGAATCGAATTACTTCTAATTTGCAATAAAAAAATGAAGATTTTATGCGATTAATTCTATTCGGATCTCCAGGGGTTGGCAAGGGCACCCAGGCAAAAATCATATCTAAAAATTTAAATATACCTCATATCTCAACCGGTGATATTTTACGTAAAGCTGTAAAAGATCAAACAGAACTTGGGAAAAGAGCTGGACAGTTGATGTCACAAGGTGAACTTGTACCGGATGATTTGATGATTGGAATGATTAAAGAAGTTCTTACTTCCGATGAATGTAAGCATGGTTTTATTCTAGATGGTTTTCCGAGAACAAAAGTACAAGCCGAAGCTTTAGACAAATTGTTTGAGCAAATTAAAATTGATAATGCAATTCTTATCCACATTACTGCAGATGAAAAAGAAATTATAAAAAGACTTAACAATCGCAGAGCTTGTAAAGAGTGCGGACACATTTTTATTCTAAAAGAGATTGAAGGTTTGGATACCTGCCCAAATTGCGGCGCTAAAAATAGTTTTTATTTAAGAAATGATGATCGAGAAGATGTTATAAAAAACAGGTTAGATATTTTTAATTCATCCACTTTACCTGTGCTTGGCTATTACGAGAAAAAAGATAGAGTTATTGAAGTAAACGGATTTGATACAGTTGAAAATGTGAATAAAAAAATTGTTGATTCATTAAAGAAAAAAAATCTTTATCAGTGATCTTTTTGTTTTAGAAATCCTTTAAGAATTTTTTTATCCTCTATTTTAAATATTCTGGTGTTTCCCTTCCTCACCATATCATAATTGTGAGTTGCAAATAAAACAGCAGTTCCGCGTCTATTAATTTTTTGTAATAAATCCAATATCTCACCTGATATTTCAGGATCAAGATTACCGGTTGGTTCATCTGCAAGAATAATTAGAGGATTATTCAAGATCGCTCTTGCAATTGCAACACGCTGTTTTTCACCACCGGAAAGATTTTCCGGATTATTTAATCTTTTGTGAGATAAACCTACTTCTTTCAAAGCATCATTTACTTTTTTCTTAATATCTTTTTTGGGTGTTGCGGTTACTTCAAGCACAAAAGATAAATTCTCAAAAACATTCCTGTCTGTAAGTAACTTAAAATCCTGAAATACAATTCCAATTTTTCTTCTTAATAATGGCAATTCACTCTTCTTAATTAATTTAGAATTAAAATTTCCAACAGTAACCGTTCCCGATTGAGGAAGTAAGTTCATATAAATCATTTGTAAAAGAGATGTTTTGCCTGAACCGCTTTTACCTATAAGAAATGCAAATTCACCCGATCCTAATTCCAGATTAGCATCTTCAAATAATATCTGATTTTCATAATTAAAACTAATATTCTGAATAGATAACATTAAGATTTCCTCTTCATAATAAATTGGACACGATCAGAACTTGCTTTTCCTTTCGTAAATGAAAAAGCTTTATAGCAATTTACAACATATAGACCGGACTTTTCTGCCATCTCAAAAAAAGTCTCGTAGCTGTATATTTTTTGCTTATGTATTTCTGAAAATGTTTTACCGTCTGGATATGTAATTTTAAAAATATTTTTATGGATTTTGCTCGCGGGCAAAAAAATACTTTTTCTATAATATATATATCCTTTTACTCTTCCTTTTGTTGTTGCAGTTTTCTGATGTTTATAACTATTGCTTTCAAGTGCGGCATCAAAAGTCAGCACTCCTTTTTCAGAAAGATTTTTACAAGATTCCTTAAAGAATTTAAGTAGTCGCTTTCTACTTAATATGTAATTAACACTATCGAATGAAGTTAAAATTAAATCAAACTTTTTAGTGAATGGAATGGCTGTCATATCACAACAAACTTTATTTAATTTATAGTTAGAATGATTAAGCATGCTTTGAGATATATCTGTAGCAATATAATTTTTATAATGTTTTGATAGATATACAGCTAAAGCACAATTGCCTGAAGCTAGTTCAAGCACACAAGGATTTTTTACAACTTTAGGTTTGGTTATTGTATAAATATATCTTGCCCACCACTTATAACTAACAAAGTTCATAAGATGCGGATAAATATTAGCTACGTGTAGATATGGATCAGTTTGGATTTGATTCTGCAACGGAATGGCTCCTGTTTTGAAATATCTCAATTGCATATTTATAAGCTTGCATAATGCTTGATTCATCTGCTTTGTTCAATCCAGCAATATCGTATGCCGTTCCGTGATCTGGTGAAGTGCGAATTAACTTTAATCCCGCTGTAAAATTTACCCCACTATTAAAGTTTAAAAGTTTAAAGGGAATTAGAACTTGATCGTGGTACATTCCAAGAATCACATTAAACTTTCTGTACAACTTATTTCCCCAAAAAGCATCGGGTACAAATGGTCCGGAAACATCAAATCTTTTTTGTAATGATTTGATTGCCGGTTTTATAATATTTTCTTCCTCACTGCCTATCAATCCATTTTCACCTGCGTGAGGATTTAATCCAAGAACAGCAATTTTAGGATTAGGTATTCCAAGATCTTGCTTTGCTGTTAAAATAAGAAGCTCAATCGCTTTAATTATTTTTTCTTTTTTGATTAGGTTGGGAACTTTAGAAATTGGAGAATGAATTGTAAGTAATCCCGCTTTTATTTTTTCAGAAAGAAACAACATCATATAATCGCTGTTGATTTCATGCTGTGCTAACAATTCAGTATGCCCGGGAAAATTTATCTTTGCAAGACTAAATGCCTCTTTAGAAATTGGTGCTGTGACCAAAACATCAGCAAGATCATGGTCAATCAAATCCAAAGATTTCATAATAGATTGAAATGAAATTTTACCCGATGCTTTTGTGGGATAACCTAATTTTAATTCGGTATCATTTAATGTAATTAAGTTAAGAAAAGATGTTGAAAAAGATTTGTTATTAGCTATCTGATATTTAAAAGTGGCCTTTGTGATTTTATAATAGTGTTGAAAGACATTCTTAGGACAAACAAATAGAATATGATTGTTGTTTTTTTTGCTAAAAATTTTAGAGAAAGCTTTTACAGCTATTTCAGGTCCAATTCCATTTACATCTCCGCAAGTAAAAATAACTCGTGTCATTGTCCGTTCGCTAAAGTGAATGCTCCAGTACCTTCTTTATCAACAAATACAAATTTTCTTTGGGATTTTTTATAAATCCAACTCTCTACAACTTTATCATGATTATCTGTGTCACGGTCAATCGAATCAGGAGGGCCAAATTTAATATAAGTTTTCCCTCGATCAGACTTTGCGCCGCCATTGCCTGCGAGAGATCTAAAATTCAGTTCGCAATAATCAACTCTTGTATAAAACTCACTCATCAATTCATTAAATTTTGTTTCGGGTGTGGGATCTTGTTTATTCCAATAGTTATATAGATTTTCAATATCATCTCCACTTTCGCTAAAAATATCCGAAACGACATCCCTGCTTTCAACTAACTCAATAAATTTTATTGCTTCTTCCGCATCTGATAAACTGATTGGTTTACCAATCCAAATAACATTTAAATTAAATATTTGTTTTTTCTCGGTAACATCATCAGGATAAATTTCTAACTGGATTGGTCCTTCCGTTAGCCTTGATGAGAAATTCTTTATAAGAAATATTTTTAATTTAGATGTATCAGCACTTTGAGTAATGACTACTTTATCCTCACATAACTTTATTTCTGGATGTGCAAGAAAAGATTCTGTAATCTTCTCCTCATCAATAAGAACTTTATCCCCTCTTATAACTTTTATTGAAAGGGAATTAATTTCCTGGTTGGCTACTGGAACTACTAAATCATTAGTAGGTTTATTAAATGGAATAGATGCTGAATTATTAGAGAGCACAAACGCATTAAGTCCATCACAAATAATTTTTCCAGGATCAAATACGATTGGATTAAGTATTAGTTTTGATTTTTTTATATCTAAATTAACTGGAGGAATTCTTCTTTCACGTTTTGAAATTTGGTCAGAAATTATTGCAAGAAGATTGTACTTGCCTCCTGGCAGATTAAAATTTATAACTCCCTGTAAAAATATTTCTTGCGAAATTGTTTCTTCAAAATTTTTAACAGAGATTTTTCTATCATCAAATGTTCGTTTAGCAATATTACCGGCAGAATCTTTAATCTCAATATTTATATTAAAACCGGCTTTAAACTGATCGGCGTTCTTTTCAAAAAATAATTGGGAGTAAGAAATTTTGTATGAATAGTAAACAAGATAATCTTGTTCAGATGGAAAGAAATGAATTTCTGAATTATAAAACTTACCAGATTGAATGATATCACGTTCAACTTCAAAATCCGGTTGAGCTAGTAATTGAGAAACCAATAAGAATGTTAATAAATATATATTCTTCAATTTTTAGCTCAAACTTTTTGATAGTTTAGATAAAATTCAATCGGTTTAATTAAACCGGAAAAAGATTTGCCCTGCTTTATTAAATATAACAGTCTGGATTAGCTGTTCATATTGTTTAAGAACTCTTTATTGTTCTTGGTTCCTCTAACTTTATCTAGTAAAAATTCCATTGCTTCCACGGGACTAAAATCGCTAAGTATTTTTCTAAGTATCCATACTTTTGCAAGATCATCTTCTTTCATCAACAGATCTTCTCTTCTTGTTCCGGAACGATTAACGTCAATAGCCGGGAACATTCTTCTATCACTTAAATCTCTATTAAGAACAAGTTCCATGTTACCGGTACCCTTGAACTCTTCAAAAATAACGTCATCCATACGACTGCCGGTATCAATCAGTGCAGTTGCAATGATAGTTAAACTTCCGCCGTCTTCAGTATTTCTTGCAGCACCAAAAAATCTTTTTGGTTTGTGCAGTGCATTTGAATCAACACCGCCCGAAAGAATTCTACCGCTATGAGGAACTACAATATTGTGTGCACGTGCTAATCTAGTAATACTATCCAAAAGAATTACAACATCTTCTTTTGCTTCAACAAGTCTTTTAGCTTTTTCAATAACCATATCTGCAACCTGAACGTGTCTGTCTGCAGGTTCATCAAAAGTTGAGCTTATTACTTCTGCTTTTACAGAACGCTCCATATCAGTTACTTCTTCAGGTCTCTCATCGATAAGCAGGATCAAAAGTTTTACTTCCGGATGGTTACGGGTAATTGAGTTTGCAATTTTTTGTAACAGTACTGTTTTACCACTTTTAGGAGGTGATACGATCAATCCTCTTTGCCCTTTACCAATCGGTGCAAGCATATCCATAATACGTGTAGAATATTCTCCGGGTACGGTTTCAAGCAATATTTTCTTTGTTGGATAAACAGGTGTAAGATTATCAAATAAAGTACGGTTTCTTATATGTTCAGGTGAAAGACCATTTACAGCCTCTACTCTAAGCAAAGCAAAAAATCTTTCGCCTTCTTTAGGAGGTCTTACCTGACCGCTTACAAAATCGCCGGTTCTAAGGCTAAATTTTTTAATTTGAGATGGAGAAACATAGATATCATCCGGTGAAGGCAAGTAATTATAATCTGCAGATCGTAAAAATCCGTATCCATCAGGAAGTACTTCTAAAACTCCCTTTGAAAAAGTTAATCCATCTTTAACGCTCTGAGCTTCTAATATCTTGAAGATTAATTCTTGCTTTCTTAGATCACTGTAACCAGCAATGTTAAGATCTTTTGCAAGTTCGTTTAATTCTACAATCTTCTTTGATTTGAGTTCAGAAATGTCCATCGGCATTTGGGTACCTATTATTTTGTTTGTTGAATTGTTTCGATTAAAATTGTTCTCAAATTGGTTAAATCCTGATAAGCTCTCGTGGTATTTCTTAATTTGTACGAAAGGAACTCGAGGTCTTAACCAAACTTACGTACATACATTTATATTGTCAAGATTTAATTTCAGGTAAAATTGATTTTATTTCACCCAATAAATACATACTTCCTGCTACAACCAGACAGTTATCCTTGTCCCCGTTTAATTGTTCTTTGATAAATTTGTCTAGGTTTTTAATAACTGAGAATTGTAAACTATGTTTTTCAGCGCGTTCAGTTAATAACCCGATACTTGCAGCTCGTTCATAATTAATCTCACAAAAGTAAATATTAGTAAAGCTATCTTTCACTAATAATAGCATCTCATCAATATTTTTATCTCTCATTGCACCAAATAATAATGAAGATACTTTGTAATTATTTTTTTCTTTATTGAATTGATTAATTAAACAACTAATCCCTTCAGGATTATGAGCTGAATCTAAAATGATGCGAGGTTTATCGGAAATAATTTCATACCTGCCTTGAAGCTTTGTATTCTTAACTACATTTTTTATTCCTCGCGTTATAACAGCAGGATCATCAATATCAAATGTTTTGGCAGCGCAAAGAGATGCAAGTGCAGCATTGTATTTTTGATGTTTACCAATTAATGGCACTTCCCATTCGTCAAAATCTAATTCTTCTGTGTATAATTCAATATGATCATTCTTTTCGATTATATACTCTTCCAAACAGAATAGCTGTGATTTCACAGATAAACATTTTTTCTCAATTACTTTAATGGCTTCTTCAGGTAATAACCCGATAAATGTTTTTGAACCACTTTTTATTATCTCGCTTTTTTCAAATGCAATTTGCTCAAGTTTATCACCAAGAATTGCAGTATGCTCTAAACTTATTGAAGTTATCACACATGCAAGCGGGTCTAATACATTTGTAGCATCAAGTCTTCCGCCTAAACCTGTCTCGATTATGGCATAATCAACTTCACAAAAGACAAAATACTCAAACGCCATCGCGGTAGTTACTTCAAAAAAAGTCAGCTCCAGTTCATCGATTAATTTTTGATTTCTATCAACGAATTTTGCTACATAATCATCAGAAATATATTTACCGTTAACTGAAATACGCTCGTTAAATTTTACAAAATGCGGTGAAGTGTATAATCCTACTTTGTATCCGTTTTCCATAAGAATACTTGCAATGAAAGAAGAAGTACTCCCCTTTCCATTAGATCCCGCAACATGAATTGTCATTAATTTCTTTTGTGGATTACCAATTTGATTTAAAAACTTTTGTATGTTTTCTAAACCGAGTTTAACTCCAAATGTATGAAGTGCAAATAATTTATCTAATGATTCTTGTATATTCATTTAAATAATGTATGATGCTGTTAAGTCAGATAATTTTTCAACTTTGTTGGCAATACAATAGTCTTCAAGTTCATTAATCATTTTTTCGGGTGCTGTTGGATCAATAAAATTTAATGTTCCAATTTGTACTGCGGATGAACCAACAATCATAAATTCTATTACATCTTTCCAATTCATAATTCCACCTATACCAATAATTGGGATATCAACCTTTCGGGATATCTCCAAAACTTTTGCAAGAGCAACCGGTTTTATTGCCGGACCGGAAAGTCCGCCGTTTACGTTAAAAATCTTTGGTTTCCTTGTAAAGATATTAAATGCTGTTCCGACTAAGGTGTTAATTGCAGAAACAGCATCACCGCCTTCATCCTTAACAATCTGTGCAAACTCAAAGATATAAGAAACATTAGGTGATAATTTTATAATCAATGGCTTGTTGGTTACAGCACGAACTTTTGCAGTAACATTTCCAACAGCATTTTTATCGTTACCAAATTGTAATCCGCCATCTTTTACATTTGGGCAGGATACATTTATCTCAAATGCTTTTATGGTTTCTTCGGAATCCAGAATTCTTGTACACTCAACATATTCTTCAACTGTACTTGCTGCAATATTACAAATTAATGGTACATCAAACTTTTTAATAAAAGGAATTTTTTCTTTTAGAAATTCTTCAACCCCAACATTAGCTAATCCGATTGCGTTTAACATTCCCGCAGGTGTTTCAACAATTCGTTGCGGCGGATTTCCTTTCCTCGGTTTTAAGCTTAATGATTTTGTAACAATAGCGCCAAGCTTGTTTAAATCTGAGAATTCTGATATTTCATTTCCATATCCAACTGTACCAGATGCCAGCATAATTGGATTGCGTAATTTTAATGAGCCAATATTTACTGATAAATCAACTTTGCTCATATCACAACATCCTTAACATTAAATACTGGTCCATCTTTACAAACTAAAAGGTATTTGTCTGAGTCAGATGTTGATTCAATCGGGCAGCCCTGGCAAATTCCAAATCCGCAAGCCATTGCACATTCTGTTGAGACTTCGCAATCCAGATTGTGCTTTAGACAGAAATCTTTTAAAACTCTAAGCATTGCATTAGGTCCGCAGGCAAAAACTTTGGATGTGCTTATATCAATTTTATTTAAGTTATTCTCTAAAGATTGAACGACATTTCCTTTAAATCCAATAGAGCCGTCATCGGATGATAAAATCAAGTTTTCCATCCCGTAAGAAATTACATCTTGCTTTGTTCTGCCGCCAACAAAAGACATTATACTTTTTTTGTTTTTTATTTCTCTGGTCAAGTAAGGAAATGGAGCCGCTCCCAATCCGCCTGCAACAATAATCGCAGTTTTATAATCTCCATCAAGATTAAATCCGTTTCCAAGCGGACCAAGAATATCAACTAAATCTCCCTTGTGTTTATGAGATAATATTCTTGTTCCTTCACCTAAAATATTGAACATTAAAAAAATATTTTCACCATCAACATCGCAAATACTAAATGGTCTTCGCAGCAGCGGAAAAGTATTTTCAGAAACACGAATGTTTAAAAATTGTCCAGGTTTAATTAATTGTGCAATTTCAGGTGAGTGAATTTTCTGGATAAAAATATTTTCGTGAACTTTTATTGTTTCAACGACAGGAGAATTTATAATAAACAATCTTTTCCTCTTAAAATCGATTACAAAGGTTTTGGATACACAAACAAAAGATGGCTAAATTAAAATGAATAAATAATTTCACATCAAAAATATTATCTTCTAAATTGATTTCCGAATGAACTATAAATATTCATCCATTTTATTCATCTTTAAATAATCTACAATTTCTTTAACATCCTGAGCTTTATCTCTTCTACAAATTAAAACTGTATCGTTATGATTTATAACAATTACATTATCAAGCCCGATTACTGCAGTAACTTTATCCGGAGAATAGATATATGAATCCGAAACCATATTTGTATAAACTTTTCCAATGGCCGCGTTTCCATTTTCATTTTTTTCTGATAACTGATATACTTCTTCCCAGCTTCCAACATCACTCCAGTTAAATGATCCTTTTGTAAGAAAAACTTTTGAAGATTTTTCCATTATACCGTAATCAATGGATATCGTTTTTAACTGTGCGTAAACAGATTTGAGTTCTTCTCTAAAATTTGGACTCGTTAAACTTTTTTCTATTGCAGTTAATCCTTCATATAGATCAGGCATAAGATTTTTTATTTCATCAAGTATAACATCTGTGCGCCAAATAAACATACCGCTGTTCCAAAGAAAATCTCCGCTTTCAACAAATCTTAACGCAGTTGCATAGTTTGGTTTTTCAGCAAAAGAGTACACCGGAAAAATATTTTCAGTAACTTCTTTATCATTAATTTGTATGTATCCGTATCCTGTTTCAGGTCTGGTCGGAGTAATTCCAATCGTAACCAATCCTTTAGAATCATTAGCATATTTAGCAGCGTTTACTAATACTTGCTTAAACTTATCTTCATCTCTTATAATATGATCTGCGGGAAGGACGATTGTTACTGCATCCGGGTCTTTAGCTTTAATAATTACAGAAGCTAAGCCAATACAAGCGGCGGTATTTCTTCCAAATGGTTCTTCGATAATATTTTCTGCAGGTACATCAGGTAATTGATTAATTACTTCAGGTCTTTGTATTTCATTCGTAATCACATATATATTTTCTTTATCTATCAAACCTGATAATCGGTTAACCGTAGCCTCAATCATCGTATGTTCGCCGAATATTTTTAACAACTGTTTTGGTGTTTTTTTCTTGCTTCTCGGCCAAAAGCGGGAACCAACACCACCTGCCATTATTACAGCATATAATTTCATTAAGAAGATTCCTTACTTTTTATTGTGGCTAATTTATTTCCAAAGTCTTCGGCTTTGTTTAGATAATTATTTATATCTACATCTTTGCCGCGCACAACAGCAACGATAACAATTAAACACGCACGCAAATTTTCTATAACTTCTTTACCGGGCATTAGTTCTCTGTTTTTAATTAATATTAATGCTTTGGAAACAATACGATGCATACCGGATAGGATTTCAAATCCAATTTTGCGAGAGAGAACTGCATTGTTTTCCATAATTTGAGCAAACTTAATTAACTCTTCATGATCAATTTCATTATTAGATATTTTTTTTAGAAGATTATCCAACGGTTTTATAGGTCCGAGTATTGTTGGTTCAAATTTCTGAATTATCTCTTCATCTTCATTTTCAATATCATCACTAAAAATAATTTTTTCTTTTATCTCATCAGTTTCAGATTTTAAAAATGGTTCTTCATCAGGAATTCGTTTTGATAAATCAACTTTAATCTCTTCTTTAGGAAAAACGATTGCATTGTTAAGTTTTTCAATGGCGGATTTAAATGCAATCGGAGTTGTAATATCGAGCATATGTCCAAGATCTTTTATAAGATACCTGCTATGCTCTTTAAATTGATCTGATATTTTCAGAAGATCAATCGGATTTTGAGATAGTGAATTATAAATCTCATTTAACCGAATTGCCAGCATAGATAATTCAGTAATCTTTTTCATATTAATCAGATCATCACTTAGATTTTCTGATCTATTTATGGTTTGTTTTAACAATGCAACAACTTCAATCTGCTGATTATTCAATCGCAGATTATTTGCTGCTATCGTTATGCTTTGAGTTATGTAGTTTTTTATAAAATCCATTAAACCTTAACTACTCTTGGAACCCGTTTACTTATTCCACAAGTGACTTCATAAGGAATTGTATTTATTTTTTTTGACCAATCCCAGGCATCTATTCTTAATTTACCTTTTTCTCCAATTAAAATTACATCATCATTAATTTTGATGTTATCATTCCCAACATCAAACATTATTCTATCCATCGTTACAGTGCCAACTTGATTATAAATCTTTCCTTTAATTATAGCCTGCGCTTTATTCGTAAGAGATCTAGGAAATCCATCAGCATAACCAATTGGGACGGAAATAATACTAGTTTTGTTCTTTGTAAAATATCTTCTGCTGTAACTAATAGATTCTCCTTCTTTTATTTTTTTAACAGTCGAAACTTTAGAAACTAATGACATTACAGGATACAATTTAATGGATTCTGATGTTTTAAGCGAAGGATAATATCCATATAATGAAATTCCCGGACGAACCATATCATAGTAAGTTTCTGGAAAATCGATGATTGCACCGCTATTTGCCGCATGGGCTAATCCGTATTGGATCTTTTCTACTTTTAATTCTTTTATTACTTCATCAAACCTTTTTATCTGAAGTTTTGCATAATTGCTTTCTGCTTCATCAGAAGTTGCAAAGTGAGTAAAGATTCCATCTATCTTAAAATTATTGTTTGCAGAAAGTTTTTGAATAAACTTAACTACGTCAGGATAATCAACTCCAAGTCTGTTCATTCCGGTATCAATCTTAACATGAACCAAAATCTTTTTGTTTGATTTTAATCTTTTCTTTTCAGCAATAAGAACTCTCATATGTTCTTCAGTAAAAACAGAAGGAATTAAATTAAACTTAAAAAACTTGTTAACCTGATATTTATCTATTGGATCAAAAATTAAAATTGACTGCTTAATTTTTAATTTTCTAAGTTCTACTCCTTCATCTGGAGTTGCAACTGCAAAGTAATCTGGTTTTTTATTTCTTAGAGAATTAAAAGCATCTACAACAGTTTTAACTCCGTGTCCATAGGCATCAGCTTTAACAACAGCCATAACTTTAGCTTTGCCAACTTTCTTTCTGATATTAAGAAAGTTCTTTTTAAGATTTGATATACTAATAATAGCTTTTGTAAGTCGCATAAATAAGTTGTGTTGAAGATATTTATTAAATAGTTAAAATTCTTGCGGAAAGTTAAATAATAATCAAAAATATTGCTAAAGGGAGTTTAGTATATAGTTGTACATAAAAACTCTGAAGAAATTAAGCAGTGAAGGAATTTTAGAACGGTGATGTTTTAATTCTTGTACGTGATGGTTCAATAATAATTATCGATCCCCTTTCTAATTCAGAACCATAATTTTCAGCAATAGATAAAAGTGAATTCATTTGTCGTTCAGTCAAAGTTGAAAAATTCCGAAACAATATTACAGAAGGTAAATTCTTTTCCCAGTTTGAAAGAATATACCCGAAATCAGTATCAGCAGAAACAATTACCATTTCATTTTTATACGCATACTGAAACATTTCCTCATCGCTGGATTTTTGCATTTTTAATTGTTTAACGTGTAAAGAATCAAATCCATTCTCAATCAATAATTCAGATAATCTTGGTGAGAGATTATTATCAATCAGAAATTTCATTGAACAGCAAGTGGAATTTCACGAAATCTTAATAACTCAGCAGCATATAATAACACTTCGTTTATATCCTGTACTTCCAGTTCGGGATGCTTTTTCAAAATATCTTCCTGAGTTTTTTTATCTGCTAACATTGCAAGAACAGAAGAAACCGGCATTCTAAAATCGCGTACACAAGGAACGCCGCCCATTTTTTGTGGATCAATTGTTATTCTTTTAAATTTTTTCATTGTTATACCTGATTTACTTGATTAAAAATTACAATTATAATTTTGATTATCCAACGTTATTCAAAATCTTCTTTATCGCTGTCGATCTAATCCATTTTATTTCCAATTAACTTTCGGAAAGTTAAATAATAATCAAAAAGATTGCTATAAAGAGTTTTAGGAGAATTGAAAAATGAATAGGTAGGTTTAAAACTTATCACAAACCATTACGAGTTAATAAAATTTTCAATTTACTTCGAAATGGTTCGTGAAATTAGGAAATTATTTACCATGCCAGACAATTGTTTTCTGAACACCATCTGCAAAAATACTGCCTGCTACAAATGCTTCTGTTCCGTCTGTCCAGACTGCCCAATAATCAGTTTGTGAATCATCTAACGCTTCTATCCTCTGCCAATCAGTACCGTTAAAATGATATACTGACCCAAAATTACCGGCAATAAATATATTAGTATCACTTGTTCCCCAAATTCCGTAAATGTATGCTGAAGTAATATTAAATATGTTTGTCCAGGAATGTTCTACATATTTATACACGCCGCCCTGCCCCACAGAATACAAAGAACCCGTTGGACTTCTAAATAATTCTTCACCAAATTTTGCAAATCTCGTTGAATCAGTTTTGGTCCAAACAGAATTTGCTCTTTCAAAAAAATAATAGGTCAAATCACTCATATCTTCAAATGATCTATAACCAACTAGGTAAGAAACGTTAGTTCCTGGATTAACAGATTCAATATGAAAGGATTGACCCGATGGCACTTGAATATTAATAGAATCCTTTTGCCAGGCAATGCCATTAAAACTGTAAAGAGTATTGTATCTTCCTCCTGCTATTATGTTAGAAGCAGAAGAACCTTGTATATCGCGTAGAGGGCTACCATTGTAAACGTTAACTTTTCTCCAGGCTGTACCATCATAATGAATAATTAAGCTTGAATCAATAAAAGTTGGTGGCGGGTTGGGATTATAACCGATTATTCTTTCACCTGCGGCGTATATATCCGTACTGCTGAATCCATATATTGAAGTAAGGTCAATCGCTCCTTCAATTTGACCCCCTTCTGAAGTTAATAATAGTACATTAGTCCATCTGTTCCCATCAAAGTGCCACATAACACCATTACCACTACTGCTATTATGCCCTACTGTATATACATCAGTAGGCGAGCTGCCCCAAATATCATACATTAGTGTTTGAAAAAATCCTGAATACCAAAGAGTGTCGGCAGTCCAGATATATGTTCTTGGGTCTTTTGGCGGCTTTACTTCAACCCCTTTATCGGTGCATTTTGTAAAAAGATTAATCAACAATATCACAGTAAAACATAGTTGTATTAATCTAGTCGATTTGATTTTTTCTAATGTTATTTTTTGTAAGTGGATAAATATTTTCATTGTATACTAATATAAATAAGAGAACTGAAAGAAAAATTATAATTCTCATACTTTTTTTCTCCTATACAAACTTAGTATTAATTATTATTTTTTTTACAATGCTTAATTATTAACCTCAAATGTTTTTATTCGGGAATTCTTGACATTCCACAATTGCAGTGGTAATTTTGGCT
Organism: Ignavibacteriales bacterium; assembly: GCA_038214015.1. Taxonomy (GTDB): domain Bacteria; phylum Bacteroidota; class Ignavibacteria; order Ignavibacteriales; family Ignavibacteriaceae; genus IGN3. Next base: position 14,867 of record JBBQSH010000032.1, read on the forward strand.
CAAAATTATTTAAAGATAATGCTGACAGAATTCGGAAAAGCTTTCATATTTATACTAATGGCAATAATATTTGTTGTTGGTATTGTTTATCTAGCCAAACTCATTCGCCCTTCAAGACCAACTCATGAAAAACTAAAAACTTACGAATGCGGCGAAAATCCGGAAGGTTCACCTTGGATTAAATTTAATATCAGATTTTACGTTGTTGCTCTTATCTTCTTAATCTTTGATGTTGAAGTTGTATTGTTAATTCCTTGGGCTTTGGTTTATAAAGATTTTGGATTAACTGGGTTTTTAATCGGTGGAATATTTTTATTGCTTTTAGGCTTAGGAATGGCTTACGAATGGCGCAAAGGTGATCTTGAATGGGAGAAGCCTAAAGTTGTTCCACCAAAAATTAATAAACCAAAAATAAAACCTGGTGTTCAAAAAGAATTGGTAGAGGTATGAGTATATGGGATTTTTAGATAAAGAGTTTACTGACGGAAATATAGTAATTGCAAAAGCAGAAGATTTATTTAATTGGGCTCGATTATCTTCACTTTGGCAGGTTAGTTTTGGATTAGCTTGCTGCGCTATTGAAATGATGGCAACATCTGCCTCACATTATGATTTTGATAGGTTTGGTGTGATTCCCCGCCCTTCACCAAGACACGCTGATTTTATTATAATATCCGGAACTGTTACTTTAAAAATGGCAACAAGAATAAAAAGACTTTATGAACAAATGCCTGATCCTAAATATATTATTTCTATGGGAAGCTGCTCAAATTGTGGTGGTCCTTATTGGGAGCACGGCTACCACGTATTAAAAGGTATCGATAGAGTTATTCCTGTTGATGTTTATGTTCCAGGCTGTCCGCCAAGACCTGAAGCATTACTTGAGGGATTAATAAAGCTTCAGGAAAAAATCCGTAATGAAAGTATGATTAAGAAAAGCGCATGAAAAAAGCCGAAGAAATTTTACAAATCTTACAAGACAATTTTCCTGAAAGTAATCTGGAATTAAAAAATGATCAGCCTACTGAAGCTATTTTAATCGCCTCTCCTTTAGAGATTGATAAGATAAGTTTATTCCTGCGTGATTCATCTGAATTATTATTTGATTCTTTGATGAACTTATCCGGCGTTGATGAAATAAAAGCAAATTTATTAAGTGTTTATTATCACTTAGAATCTACAAAACTTAAACACAAAATTACACTAAAAGTTTCTACAGATAGAAGCAAACCAGAAGTTACCACAGTTACAGAAGTTTGGAAAGGTGCTGATTGGCACGAACGTGAAGCATACGATTTATTTGGGATTATCTTTTTAAATCATCCGGACTTAAGAAGAATACTTATGCCGTATGATTGGGATGCTGGTTATCCATTAAGAAAAGATTATGAAAACCCTGAGTTCTATCAGGGAATGAAAGTACCTTATTGAGATTGTAGAACAGACTTTAGTCTGTTTTAAGGATTCAGAAAAAAAAGTATATGCCAATTTTTATTGGATGAATTTTGAAAAAATGATTTCTGGTTTGATAAAATCATTGCAAAAGAAAAGCTAAAATGTCTTTGTACTCATTACTACATACTCAATACTAAAAAAGATGTCTCAAGACTCAATACTAAATACTAAAAGCTCAAGTTTACGAACTGAAGAAATGGTTTTAAATATGGGTCCTCAGCATCCTTCAACACACGGTGTGTTAAGGCTGGAGTTAACCCTGGAAGGTGAAATAGTTTCTAAGGTTGTGCCCCATATCGGATACTTGCACAGATGCTTTGAAAAGCATTGCGAGGCAATGACTTATCCCCAGATAGTTCCTTATACAGATCGTATGGATTACCTTGCCCCGATGGGCAATGAATTTGGATATGCTATCGCAATGGAAAAACTTCTTGGTATTCAAGTTCCTGAACGGGTTGAATACATTAGAGTAATTATGGCTGAGTTACAGCGTATCTCCTCACATCTTGTAGCACTTGGAACTTATGGTGCAGATATTGGCGCATTCACGCCATTTTTATATTGCTTTATTGATCGTGAAAAAGTTCTTAATCTATTTGAAATTACTTGCGGGGCAAGATTATTATATAATTATATCTGGATTGGTGGTTTGTCTCACGATCTTCATCCTGATTTTGTGAGAAAGACACGCGAGTTTATTAAAGAGTTTAGACCGAATCTTAAAGAAGTAAATGATCTTCTTAGCCATAACAGAATTTTTATTGATCGTACTGCTAATGTGGGCATTTTACCAGTTGATACTGCCATTAATTACGGTGTATCCGGTCCAAACTTACGCGGCTCCGGAATTAAATGGGATGTAAGGCGAGAAGATCCATATTCAATTTATCACAAGTTTGATTACGATATTCCCGTTGGTGAAGGTAAATATGGAACAGTTGGCGATAGCTGGGACAGATATTATGTCCGTGTTTTAGAAATGGAAGAAAGCTGTAAAATTATTGAGCAGGCATTGGAGCAATTGCCGGAAGGTGATGTTCAATCTGCGATTCCGAAAAGAATTAAACCTCCTGTTGGGCATGTTTATGCACGAGTTGAAAATCCACGCGGTGATTTAGGTTACTTTATTATTAGTGACGGCTCGACAAGTCCTTATCGTGTAAAAGTTAGAGCACCTTCATTCGTGAGTATGCAAGTACTTAATGAACTATGCAAAGGTTATATGGTTGCAGATGTTGTAACTATTCTTGGAAGTATTGATATAGTTTTAGGAGAGATTGACAGATGATGTACGATTTTTTAGTTGATCTCACCGGAAGCCCAATCTTATCAGGAATAATACAGAGTTTACTTCCTTTGTTCTTATTCATTTTACCATTTGCATTGTTTGCGGTTTATCTTGAAAGAAAAGTTTCTGCACATATGCAAGATAGACTTGGACCAATGCGCACTGGTTGGCACGGCTGGATACAAACTGTTGCGGATATTTTAAAACTGATTCAGAAGGAAGATATAGTTGCAACAGATAATGATAAGTTTCTATTCAATCTTGCACCAATAGTTGTTTTTGTTGGAAGCTATGCTGCATTTGCCGCAATCCCTTTCAGTAGTTTTTTTATCGGTACTGAGATAGACCTTGGTATTTTTTATATCGTTGCAGTTACTGGTTTAGTTGTTGCAGGAATTTTAATGGCTGGCTGGGCATCAAACAATAAGTATTCTTTACTCGGCTCAATGCGTTCAGTTGCGCAAATTATTAGTTATGAAATTCCTACTATACTTGTAATGTTAAGTATAGTTATGATAAGTGGTACGATGAGTTTACATACGCTTAGTGAACAACAAACAGGATATGCTTGGAACTGGTATATCTTTGGCGGACCTGGATCTGAATTATCTAAGTTCTTATTTATACCATCTATGGTTGTGGGTTTTATCATCATTTATATTAGTACACTGGCAGAAGTAAACAGAACACCATTCGATATACCAGAAGCAGAATCAGAATTGGTTTCCGGTTATCACACAGAATATTCAGGGATGAAATTCGCTATGTTCTTTTTAGCAGAGTACGCAAATATGTTTGCTGTTTCTGCAATCGTAGTTGCTTTATTCTTAGGTGGATACCAATCCCCCATCGGATATTTCGGAGATTTGATTGGTGCGAAATGGATGATACCGATCGAACAATTTTCCTGGTTTACAATTAAAGGCGTGTTTTTTGTTTTTGTACAGATGTGGTTAAGATGGACTTTACCACGTTTACGCGTTGATCAATTAATGGCAGTTAGTTGGAAATATTTAATTCCAATTGCATTTGTTAATCTTATAATAATCGGATTGATTACACTTTTATAATGAAAGAATATTTCGGAAATATATACTCGGCACTTGCTACAATCTTTATAGGAATGAAGATCACATTTAAACATATGTTCGTTCCATCAGTTACAATTCAATATCCGGATGTCAAACCTCAGCTTCCCGAACGAGAACGAAACCGCTTATATGTTAATATGGATGATTGCATCGGTTGTGATCAATGTTCGAGAGCTTGTCCGGTTAGTTGTATTGAAATTGAAACGATAAAATCGCTTCCTGGTGAAGATCTTGTCAAAACATCGAATGGAAAAAAGAAAGCCCTTTGGGTTACAAATTTTACTATAGATTTTGCTAAATGCTGTTATTGTCAGTTGTGCGTTTTTCCATGTCCCACAGATTGTATTTATATGACAGATGTTTATGAATTTTCTGAGTGGGATAGAGAGAAATTAATTTATGATTTTGCTACTTTAACTCCTGATGAACGTCAGGAAAAAAGAGACAATCTTGCAAAGTTTAATGCTGAAAAGGAAGCTGAAAAATTAAAAGCAGCATCTGAGCCAAAACCTGAAATCAAAAAAGATCAGCCAGAGGAAAAATAAATTGAACCTTTACGATTTAATATTTTACTTGTTTGCTGCCATTACTGTTTTATCAGCATTTCTTGTTGTTACACACAGGAATATAGTTTACTCAGCCTTTTTTCTGCTGTTTACTTTTTTTGGTGTAGCAGGAATTTATGTTTTACTCGGTGCTGATTTTGTTGCCATCGTACAACTTATAGTTTATGTCGGGGGAATATTAATATTACTGCTCTTTGGCGTGATGTTAACAAATAAGATTACAAATGTTGAAATTAAAACTGGTACAATTAATATTTATCCCGCAGTAATTGGTGTTAGTCTGCTTTCGGGTGCTTTGTTAGCAGCTTTAATTACTTCTAACTGGAAAACATTTCCAACTGAAGCGCCACTTCCAACAACAGCGGCGCTAGGTACAATGCTTTTACAGGAATACACTCTTGTATTTGAACTATTAGGAATTATTCTATTGATTGCACTTATTGGTGCAGCATCGATTGCGAGAAGAGAAGCATGATTGAAGTCGGATTAAATCACTTTTTGGTTGTAAGTACCTTATTATTCTCGATGGGCATTTACGCTATCGTTTCAAGAAAAAATGCTATACAGGTTTTAATGGGAGTTGAATTAATTCTCAACGCTGCAAACATTAACTTTATCGCATTCACCCGATTTGGCAATTTTGGATTGCAGGGACATTTAATTGCATTATTTATAATTGTACTTGCCGCCGCAGAAGCTGCTATAGCTTTAGCAATTGTTTTGAATATTTATAAAACTTTATCAACAGTAAATGTAGACGAAGTTGATAGCCTGAAAGATTAGTAAATGACAGAAAACAGTATAATAAATATTTCGCTCGCAATTTTATTTTTACCGCTGCTTGGTTTTGTTGTTACTTTATTACTCGGCAAAAAAGTAAAATCAATTTATCTTTTTGAAGTCTTCCTTATTACTGTAGTGCTTATCGCATCTATTTTTCTTGCGTTTAGTAAACTATCATATTTTATTGATGATAAAATAGTCTCTGAATTAGAATGGTTTAGACTTAGTGATACTTTAGTTATTAATCTGGGATTTCTTTTGGACAACATTACAGTACTAATGTTGTTTGTCGTAGCGTTGATAAGCGCACTTGTACATTACTTCTCAATCGCATATATGAAAGGCGATGAAAGATATAATCGTTATTTCGCCTATCTTGGAATATTCACTTTCTCAATGAACGGAATTGTACTTACTAACAACATTTTAATGATGTACATTTTCTGGGAGTTAGTTGGATTATCTTCCTATCTCTTAATTGGATTTTGGTTTGAGAAAAAATCAGCATCTGATGCCGGTAAGAAAGCTTTCTTGGTTAATAGGATTGGTGACCTTGGAATGTTTGCAGGAATATTAATTTTATTCCTTACATATAATACATTCTCGTTTGATGCAATTTTTCAAGCGATTGGAACTGGTAAACTTCCATTTAATTCTGACTTTTGGTTATCCGTAACAGGCATTTTATTATTTATGGGTGCAATAGGAAAATCTGCTCAATTCCCTCTTCATGTATGGTTACCCGATGCAATGGAAGGTCCAACTCCCGTTAGTGCTTTAATTCATGCCGCTACAATGGTTGCTGCCGGTGTTTATCTTACAATAAGAATTTTTGGATTGCTCACTGCTGATGCAATGATGTTTATTGCTGTGATTGGAATGTTATCTGCATTCATTCCTGCTACAATTGCTCTTACACAAAATGATATTAAAAAAGTTTTAGCATACTCCACTGTTTCTCAACTTGGTTACATGATAATGGCTCTGGGAGTTGGCGCCTACAAGTTTGCTTTCTTCCATCTTGTAACTCATGCATTCTTTAAAGCTTGCTTGTTTCTTGGTTCCGGTTCAGTAATTCACGCCATGCATCACGAACAAGATATTAGAAATATGGGCGGACTAAGAAAAAAACTTCCACTTACTTACGCAACTTTTTTAATTTCTTCACTTGCTATTTCTGGCATCCCGCTTACATCAGGCTTTTTAAGTAAAGATGGAATTTTAGCCAGCACTTTTGCATTTGGTTCTTTAACCGGAAATTGGATTTTTGCGATCGTTGGATTTTTAGTTGCACTAATGACAGCATTTTATATGTTCAGATTAATTATCATTACATTTCATGGTGAACCAAGAGATCATCACAAATATGATCATGCACATGAATCCCCTTTTGTTATGGCAATGCCGTTAGCAGTTTTAGCAATGTTGTCCATATTTATTTTTTATACACCAAATCCATTTAGTGCGGATCAAGGTTGGTTTTTTAGCAAATGGATAAACTCAGCAGAGCTGCACGCCCCAAATGCAACACGATATGATTTTATGCGGTCAGAAGTTTCAAATCATAGTGAAGCAGTATCTGAAACGCATTCAACACACGAAGAAATTACTTATTCAGAAAAATACACAGAAGCAATGCACTCCGCTCATTATCCTGCAATGATAATCTCCGAAATTGTTGCAGCAATTGGTATCCTGTTAGCATTTGTTTTCTACCAATGGAAAAAAGTTAACGTTGATAAATTGACTGCTTCAATCCAACCACTTTACAATTTCTCTCTTAACAAATGGTACTTTGATGAATTTTATCACAAAACATTTGTTGCAGGTTTGCTTGGATTAAGTAAAATCATTTACTGGTTTGATTCTAAAATAGTTGATGGAATAGTAAACGGTTCAGCGGAAGTTACTCGCAAATTAGCTTTCTTTACCGGTGGATTTGATAGAATTGTAGTTGATGGTCTTGTAAACTTAATGGCATACATCAGCGGTTTTATTGGTTTGATTTTCCGAAGAGTACAGACAGGAAAAGTTCAAACATATCTTGTGCTCGTAATTTTTTCGATAATAATTTTACTCTTTTTATTCTAAGTATAAAGTTTGAAAAACAGGTAACATAACCATGAATAATTTTCCTATACTATCATTATTAACATTCCTTCCTATACTGGGAATGGTAATCGTTCTGCTTCTTCCGAAGAAGCAAGAACTGTCAATCAAGGTTACCACACTCATCGTAACGGCAATACAGATTGTTCTATCAATAATTTTATTGATGAACTTTAACTACGCTGCCGGCGGAATAAACGATGCAAGTTCATTTCAATTCATAGAAAAATTTAGATGGATTGATATTCCTGGTTTCGCCTGGATTGGAAAAATTAAAATAGATTATTTTCTTGGTGTTGATGGATTAAGCACTCCGCTTGTTCTTCTAACCGCAATTGTTACTTTTATTGCAACAATATCTTCCTGGTCAATTGATAAATCAGTTAAAGGATATTTTGCGATGTTCCTGCTTTTGAACACAGGAATGATGGGTGTATTTGTTGCACTTGATTTCTTCTTATTCTACATTTTCTGGGAGTTGATGTTGCTTCCGATGTACTTCTTGATTGGTATCTGGGGCGGACCGAGACGTGAGTATGCTGCTATCAAATTCTTCCTCTATACTTTGCTTGGTAGTATTTTCATTCTATTAGTTATGATCGGATTATACTTCAGTTCAATGGAGACACTTGCAGATGGAACAAGAGTGTTTACATTTAATTTATTAGAATTGATGAATCACTCAAACTATACAGAAACAGGAATATTATCTCCATTAAATCCAAACAATTTAAGATTCATAGCTTACATAGGATTGTTTATCGGATTTGCAATCAAAATACCAATGTTCCCTTTCCACACCTGGTTGCCGGATGCACACGTTGAAGCACCCACTGCTATTAGTGTTATTCTTGCTGGCGTTCTGTTAAAGATGGGAACTTATGGAATACTTAGAGTTTCATATCCAATATTTCCGGAATTAACTTATCAGTTGAGCTGGTACATTGCTTTATTTGGTATGATAAATATTATATATGGTGCATTAGCTGCCATGGCTCAAAAAGATTTTAAAAAACTTATAGCATACTCATCTGTTTCTCATATGGGATTTGTATTGCTTGGTATGTCTGCACTGAACACTATGGGTATATCCGGTGCAATTCTTCAAATGTTTAATCACGGAACAATAACAGCAATGCTCTTCCTTATTGTCGGAGTTATTTATGATCGTGCACATACAAGAGATTTGGATTCATTCGGTGGATTAGGAAAACAAATGCCAATTTATACTGGATTTGTTACGGTTGCTTTCTTTGCTGCTATCGGGTTGCCTGGTTTAAGTGGATTTATTTCTGAAGCATTAGTTTTTCTTGGTGGATTTGGAAACGAAACAACAAGAATTTTGGCAATAATTTCAACTCTCGGAATTTTGTTAGGTGCTGCTTATATGTTATGGACTTTGCAAAGAGTTTATCTTGGAACACTTAACGAGAAATGGAAAGATTTAACTGATCTTACAACACGTGAATATTTAATGCTCGTTCCATTAACTATTATAATAATATTCCTTGGAGTTTATCCATCACCAATGCTTAACCTTATGAATGCTTCTGCAAATGCAATGGTTAAGTTTATTAGTGACGCTCAAATTATTTATAGTTCAATAAATGCATTTTAATTTTTAATAAAGTGATAACATTGATTTTACCAAACTTATCTACAGACCTTCTGGCTATTTTACCAGAGATATCTTTAGCCTTAACATTAGTGGCTATAGTTGTCTTCGATTTGATATTTAATAAAAGTAAGAAGTTTCTACCTTTAATTTCTCTAATAGGGTTGGTTATAACTTTTAGTTTTTTAGTTCTTCAGTTTGGTGATCCCAAATCCGCTTTTTCAGTTGCCGGAAATCATACTTTTCTTTCGTTAGATAATTTTTCATCTTTCTTTAAAATATTAATTCTTATTACAACTGCATTCATTGTCTTATTTTCAATTTCCTCTCAGGAAGTAAATTCTTGTCCGGATAGACACGGTGAATACTATGCATTAATCTTCGGAATGGTAATTGGAATGTTCTTCATGGTATCCGCAAATGATTTAATACTGATTTATCTTTCTTTGGAATTACTTTCATTATCATCTTATGTACTTGCTGGATTTGTTAAAACATCAGTGAGAAATAGTGAAGCATCACTTAAGTATATTATTTATGGTTCAGCTTCGTCTGGAATAATGCTGTTTGGAATTTCGATCCTTTATGGCATTACTGGCAGTACCAATCTGCACGAGATAAATTCGTTGCTTCAATTCCCTGCTGCAACGCAATTAACTTTTTTAATTTCAATCTTAATGATCTTTGCAGGAATAGGATTTAAGATTTCAATCGTTCCTTTTCATTTCTGGACTCCAGATGTTTATGAAGGCGCACCAATTTCGATTACTGCATTTCTTTCCGTTGCAAGTAAAGCTGCTGGATTTGCAGTTCTGATAAGATTCTTAAAAATTACTTTTGCACAGGGACTTGATAAATCCGGTTATTGGCAGATGCTTACATACATCGATTGGCAAATGTTACTGGTTGCATTCTCAATCATTACAATGACGTTTGGAAACTTTGCTGCATTGTGGCAGGATAATATTAAAAGAATGTTAGCTTATTCAAGTATCGCTCACGCAGGATATTTAATGCTTGGCGTTGCTGTACTTTCAGATCAGGGATTGATGGCGGTATTGGTTTATTTTTCTGTTTACCTCTTTATGAATCTTGGTGCTTTTTATGTTGTGATGTTGATTGCAAATAAAATTAATTCAGAAGAGATTGATGATTATAAAGGATTGGGTTACTCACTTCCGTTGCTTGGTACAGCTTTGGGTATTTTCTTGGTCTCACTTACAGGACTTCCACCAACTGCAGGATTTATCGGCAAACTT
>JBBQSH010000033.1:0-24390 GCA_038214015.1 Ignavibacteriales bacterium
AGTTAAATGTGAATATATTTGATTCGTTTTTATATTTTCGTGCCCTAATAATTCTTTAACTACATAAAGATTTGCACCACGTTGTACTAAATTACTGGCAAAGCTGTGGCGTAAATTATGGAAATGGATTTGATCGTTTAATTCTGCAGCACGCACAACAACTTTAAATTGTTTGCTAATAAACTCACCGTTTAATTTTACATTATGTTTGCGATAAAAGACTAAATTGTTTTTGGGTTGGTTACCAAGAGGGAAGTAACCTTGTAGAATAGTTTTAACTTTATGATGTATTGGGATAATTCTTTCTCGTTTACTTTTGGTTTTGAAGTCATAAGAATTTTTAATTGTGATAATATCTTGAGTGAAGTCTACCCAGTTCCATTTCATATTTAGGATTTCGTTTAAACGCATACCTGTAAAAAATGCAGTTGTGAAAATATTTTTAAGAAGTTGATCTTCTGTTTTGCTAAGGATTAGAATTAGTTCTGCTTCTGATAAATAAACCGGAAAAGATTTTGTAACCTTTGGAGTTTTGATTTTGTTAAATGGATTTTCTTGGATGTAATTCCAAATCAAAGCTTTGTTGAAAGCTGCTTTTAAAGTGCGGTGATAAAGTGAAGCTGCAAATTTAGATTTTGAGTAAACGGACGAAATAAAATCATCAAGATTTTTAACTGTAATATTATCCAGGCTAACATCAGGAATATATTTTGTTAGTTGATTGAATGCAGGTGTAACAGCTTTTTTAAGATATTTTTCTGAGTAAGTATTGGTTACATAGGTTTTATATTCTTTAAGAAAATTACTTAGCAGGGGAGAAGATGGTTTTTGAATTACTGCTTGCTTTGTTTTTTGATCTGGATTAAATGTAGCTTTGAAAACTTCAGCTTTGAATTTATCTGAAGTTTTTGTTGAAATTTTTGTTCTTCTTCCATCAACAAAATAAACCAATTGATAGAAAGGCGATTTAGAATCTTTTGTTAAAAACATAAGCTGGAACTCCTTTGAGATGTACCGACAAATGTCCGGAAAGTAGTAAAACATTGGAACACAGTAAAAAAACGAATGATTCCCCCTGCCTGTTACGCAGGAGGTCGCGAGTTCGAGTCTCGTCGGCCCCGCTTGTAAAAGCCTGTAATTAAAGAAGTTACAGGCTTTTGTATTTTAAAGGATTTAGAGTGGAAGTAGAAACGGAAGTAGATTTTGTAATTTCAATGTGAAAACCATCCAATTCTCGATTTCTAACCATGCAATGATTCCTTGGTGAACAATTTGCTGATAAACTTTCAAAACATCACAAAATCCACAATGAAATGTATAAAGAATTCTTTGATACAGAAATAATTTCAATAAAATTTATAAACGGAAATATCGAGTTAGAAACTTAGATTGATTATAAATCAATTCGTTGGCTTGATAAATCAACACTCAGTGTTATTTGCTGAATGCTAGATTGAATGTGTTGCTTAGGAATATGTTAGTGAATTAATAGGGAAGTTGCCTCCCCTGATTTTATTAGAGTAGAATCATTTTTCTTGTTTACATAAAACCTTGACCCGAACTTGTTTCGGGATCTACGACTTGCAATCTGAATAAATAAACTCTTCTTGTTAAAAATTTAATTTTCTAAAAAATCTCTGATCAATTTAAATAAAGCTACCGGTTCTTCAACTTGTGGATTATGCCCGCTTTTTTCAAGTATCACAAACTTTGCCTGTGGACAGTATTGTTTGTACTTAAACATCATCCAGGGAACAGCCACCCGATCAAAACGACCTCCGTAAATTAAGATTGGCATCTTTAAATCTTTTAATTGCATTCTGAAATCAAAATTGCCTATATCATTACCCACAATAAAATCACCGTCTTTGCCAACCATCTGATAATATAAACTGGAATTGTTGGAATTTGGATAGGGTTTTCTTTCGCTTCTTTTAAAATTCTCAGGATTGTATGCATATAAAAATCCGTATGGCACTCTGCTGTAAATTTCCTGATGAATCGGATCGCGTGAGATAGAACCCTGTTCTCTTGCTTTCATTAATTCTGCCCACACCTCGGGATAATTGATTTTTATTTCTCTGTTTGAGTTATCATCATTTTCCTGCCACATAAGGTAACTGTGAAAAGTATTTGCCAGTATTAAATGCGAAACGTTTTCCGGATATTTAATTGCATAACCTTGTGCAACAACTCCGCCATAAGAGTGTCCGAGAATATTGATTTTAGAAAAACCCATCGCCTTCCGCAATTCCTCCAGATCTTCAATATCTCTTTGCAATGAATATTCAGTTATATTTTTTGCTGTATCAGATTTACCACGTCCGAAAGCATCAAAGTAAACAAGAGCATTAGTTGTTGATAGAGAATCAAAACTTCTTAAATAGTAATGTGCATTGCCCGGTCCGCCGGCAATAAAGAATAGCGGTTCAGCCTTTCCGAAACTGACAGTCCAGATTTTTGCATCGTTAACCTCATAATATTTTCCATCCGTTTCACTGTCAGGAAAATTTTGAGCATAGATAGAGATTGTTAGAATAGATAAAAGAAAAATGCTGCGAAGTATTTTCATATCACACCTGATTAATTTTGATATACAATTTCAGATAAAAATAATTGATTATCAAATTCTTAATTAGTTCCTGCCAACTTGCCTACCGATAAGCAGGCTTTCATCACCAATCAGTGCATTCTCAATATCTGTCCGGGTAACTTTCCAGTGTGTTCACCTTGGTCTATCACTGCCTTTCCGTTTACAATTACGTATTGAATACCCTCTGAGTATTGATGCGGCTTAACGTAATCAGATTTATCGATTAAGTTTTCATAATCAAAACAAACTATATCAGCCATCATTCCTTTTGCAATCCTGCCTCTGTTAGTTATTCCAAGTGTATCTGCGGGAAGGGAGGTGATCTTTCTTATTGCTTCATTCAAAGAAACGATTTTATTCTGCCTAACGTATCTGCCTAAAAATCTTGGGAAGGTACCATAGCTGCGGGGATGTGGACTGCCTTCTGATAGCTTACCATAAGTTGCTCTGGCTGATGCATCGGAAGCTATCATACACAATGGATGAGATAAAATACTGCTTGTATTTTCTTCGCTCATTCCAAAACCGCACATAGATACACTTCCATTTTCATCCAGTAAAAGTTTTCTTGTAAATTCAAAAGGATCTTCTTTACTTTGGGTTACTATCTGTTCAATCGTCTTTCCTTCAAACTTTTTATTATTCTCTTTCTTAACCCCTGCAATTAGAACTGCATCCCACGAACTTAATGAAGCAACTTTTGACAATACATATTTTTTTATTTCAACAAGATCATTTTTATTCTGCAGTCTCTCCAGGAATCGCTCTTTGCCGCCATCTCTGGACCATAAAGGGAACAGATTTGAAAGACCCGTACTGAATGCAGTATATGGATATCTGTCCATAGTAACTTTTTGTCCGCTATTGTTTGAGTTTTCAATAAGAGCAAATGCCTGATCGATCTTATTCCAGTTTGCTTTACCTTGTAATTTAAGATGAGATATATTTACAGGAACACCCGCGCCTCTTCCAATTCGTAATGATTCTTCTATAGCCTCTAATACAGTATCAGCTTCATTTCTCATATGAGTAGCATAGATGCCGCCTTTGGTGCTCATAACTTTACATAGTTCGATTATCTCCTCAGTGCTTGCAAAGCTGCCCGGGGTATATTCTAATCCTGAAGAAATTCCGAATGCGCCCTGTTCTAATGCTTCACCTGCTAGAATTTTCATTCGCTCAATTTCTTCCGGAGAAGCAATCCTGTTATCCTCTCCAACCACATAAGCTCTTAAAGTTCCCTGACCCACAAACGTAACGAAATTTACTGCTGATTTATTTTTCTCTAACAACTCAAAAAATTCCGGGAAGGTTGACCAGTTTTTATCGGGTGTATCGTACTCTTCATCGTTAGAATGTTTTTTTCTGGGGGCAACCGAACTTCCATCCTGTCCTGATACTTCGGTGGTTACTCCCTGTCTTATTTTACTTTCGGCATTTGGATTAATGAACAGCCCTGTGTCGGTGTGGGTATGAATATCTATAAAACCGGGGGAAACTTTTAAGTCTTTAGCATTTATTATATTAATTGCATTGTCATCTTTAAGGATACCATAATTTTCTATTGCAGCAATCTTTCCATCTCTGATACCGATGTCCGCGGGAAACTCCATTTTGCCAGTGCCATCAATAATGTTTCCATTTTTAATCAGAATATCCAGCGAGGGTCTGCTGCAGCCGCTTATTATTGTTGTTATTCCTCCCATTACGCCTATTGCAATAGTTGCACCGGCACTCTTCTTAATAAATTCTTTTCGCGTGATTAGGTTAGCCATTATTACTCCATTAAATAATTAAAGAAGTTAACTGAATAAAAAATAAAATTAAGTTATTACAATCCAAAGATTTATTTACATATAAGAATGCTATTAAGATCAATAAAATATTTGTACTTTTGTTATAAATGATAATATGGCAATAAGATAACTAATCTTGCTCAGAAGATGATCACCTGTAATTAGAATTAATTATCATTGTACTCGTACTTCGACTTTCCCGAGAGATCGGTGTAATCTGCTGTATGACTATGTGAATAAACGATCAATTAGTAGTCCCTCTGAGCGAAGTTGAAGAGTAATTTTAATATGTTCCTTGTGTAAAAAATGACTGTGTAAGGTGTGTAGATATATAATGCCGAATAAATTTATTCTTATTATATTTTTTATTCTAATCGCACTCAATTCAATTGAATTGACTGAAGGATCAATATTTCCTCAAGTGAGTGAATTTGACTCTTCAACAAGTGTGTATCTTCCCGGGTTTGTTACAAGTCCATATTTTAACGAGCAGATTTGTTCTTTTAATTATGAACCTGAAATAAGGATTTTAATCAATGCACCAGCTGCTGATATTTTTGATCCGAATGTACCTGCAGAAATTATTTTATTTGCACTGCCCAATGGAAATACAATTGAACAAACAGTTGGAAAGAAATTAAATGCCGGAGATGACTGGCATTATGATATCCAGCATATTGGTGCGCAGACGAGATTTCTTCGCAATCAATCAAGAGATAAAAACATAGTTATAGTTTATTTGGAAACATCTCAAAAGAGCTGGCCATCGTGGAAATCAAAACACCCGGAATACCCATCGATAATAAATTCTTTAGTTGGTTATTTAACAGATCTGTTTTCTAATTATAATCCTTCTGTTGTTCTAACCGGGCACAGCGGCGGGGGAAGTTTTACTTTCGGTTTTCTAGACAGGGTAGATGAAATACCGAATAATATTAAAAGAATTTCTTTTCTGGATAGTAACTATGGTTATGATGATACTTACGGACCAAAATTATTGAAGTGGATAAATGATTCCGATGAGCACTTTTTAAGCGTGATTGCATATAACGACAGCGCAGCTTTGTATAATGAAAACCCTGTTGTTAGTGCAACAGGGGGAACCTGGTACCGAAGCAAAATGATGCAAGATTTTCTTGATGATCATTTTGAATTTGAGGAATTGGAAGATGATGATTTTATTAAGTACACTGCATTAGATGGTAGAATTACATTTATCCTGAAAAAGAATCCCGATAGATTAATATTACATACAGTCCAGGTTGAATTGAACGGATTTATTCAGGGTATGGTTTCAGGAACACACCTGGAAGATACTGGTTATGAATATTATGGTCAGCGGGCGTATTCGGAATTTATTCAAGATGCAAAAATATTACCTAAAATATTAATGATTCCTCCGCGGCCGGATAACGCATTAACCGGTTCTCAGTTTTTGCAAAAGGTTAAGGATCTGGCTTTTGAACAAAGAGAAACTGAAATTTATAATCAGATATCAATTGGCAATATTCCTGAATTTCTCAGAACACTAACAAAAATTACAAGCGAGTTTCAGGATACTGAGGGAATCAATCATATTTGTACTTATGAAGTGATGCCGGATTATCTTTCAATTGGTTCCGATGAGGATTTTTTCAGAATACCGATGGGCCCCGTAACTGCTCAAAGATTAGCCGACTTATTTGGAGCAGTGCTGCCCACAAGTAATCTTGTTGATGATATTTATAAAAATGCTTTGGTTAAACTAGAACCTGTTCCATTGGCACCTGTTGGTAATGAGAATACACTTGTTACAAAGTTTATCGTACATAATAAGGCAATTGAAAATCAGCGGTTAGCCTCCGGCGGAGTACTTGGTCAGTTAGTAGGTGGTATTAAAAAAGATGTAGTGCTCAGTAATAAAATATTTGACTCAACAAAACAAAATCGTGTAGTGATTTATGGCTGGCATCAATTAAGCGGGGTTCCAATTCAGCCGCTCACAAATGTTCACATAAACAGCTATGTTGATTACAGTCATGGCATTCGGTTACTTAGTCAAGAGATGATACTTGATGGTGAAACAGTAAACATTAAATCAATTCTTACAGATCCAATTTTATTTAAAATGATAAGTGATGAGGCAGAACCGATGCAGCAACCACGGTACTTAATTGATACATATCCACCTGTTAAACCATAATTGCACTTAGTTGTAAAAAATTGTTGGATGTTTTTTAGAGCATCTAGAAATATATAAATATAAAACTCCAGCCGCTTTTGTGCGATGGGTTGGATTTGGTTGGAAGGGTATTAGAATAATATTCCTTTAACTACTTGGAGAACCTAAAAAATGTCATCAGCAGTTTAATTGCTGCTAAAATTCACACAGCAAAATACCAATACCAGTCCAGACTTAGTATCGGAGTCCAGAGTTTGGCTATTAAGAGTGCACCTGCAAACACGGCAATCTTAGTTAAGGCAATATCAGCCCAACCAGCTTTGAAGTTAAATAGTTTGTCAAACATTTAATTTCCCTTTTAATATTGATAATCTTATATAAGAATTAATTTTAACAAACTCAAAAAGTATCTTTTATACTTAGCGAATTACTAACTCGTATAACATTTTTTTTATCGTATAAAATTATTTGCCAAATATTTTTCTTATCCATCCAAATATTCCGGTTGGTTTCTTAATCAAAAAGTTATTGGTAATTTTTGAAAACTCAGTTGTTCTTAAATATCCGTATGACCTATGCGGATTTCTTACACCCTGACTGGTAAAGAGGTGATTAACTATCTGATCTTCTATTTTTACTTTTGTGGAATTAACTTCATATAAATTTGTCAGTTGATGGTTTAAAGCAACCTGGTCTTCAGGATCAGAAAAATTATGCCACTTATTAATAATCTGCTCAGGTACAACTAATTTATTTTTTAAGTTTTGCTCAATCTCAAGCTTAAATTTATTTAACACATATTTTTGTCCTAATGGAGAACCAATTATAACATAAGTATCAATATCGGCTTCCGGTAAATATTCTATTAATGCATCCTGTACAATTATTGAACCCATAGAATGAGCGACCAGTAATATTTTTTTACCTTTATGTTTATTCAAACATTTCAGAAAACGATCGATTATAATTTCTTTTGCTTGCCTGGCTTTTCCGTCGTATGGGATTGATGATAATGAATAATATGTCTTAAGATCTCTTAAATGCAGATAAACAAATAACTCCGTTAGCGAAGGATACTTTAACGATAGAACTTCATTAACTATAAATTTGCCATAATACTTTTCCAGGTATTCTTTAGCTTCTGCAGTGTATGTTAAATTTTCGTTATGATTGGAATATTCCTCAGTGGTATATATTTCTGTGAATAGCTGATTTGATTTGCTCTCACAGTCAACATCAATTGGAGTAGGATGCAGTATATCTGCCCAATACACAAGTTCAAAATCAAATTTTGTTTCAGGATATTTATTTAATTTTAATCAGTCTGTTATTGCCTGCTTCCATCAGTTTTCTAATATTGTTTTTTAGGGTTTATTTCCAAGTCCGTGAATGCCAATAATAATTTTTGATTTTCTATTCATCACTGCTTCACTTCTTTTCTAATCCACCTGGAACGATCAGACATAAAACCATCAACACCTAAAGAAATTAAACGTAAAGCTTTATTAGGATTGTTAACTGTCCAAATAAATATTTTCAATTTATTAAGCTTAAACATTTCAACTAATTTTATATTTAATGATCTTGTATAAGATAAGTTCAATCCATCCAATGATGATTGTTTCAGTTTAGTTATAAGATTATCCCAATAGTATTTACCGTAGAATAATTTGCCCGTATTAATCCGCCTGTTAAAAAAAAATTCAAACTGAGCAAAATTCTTTTTTATTTCAATCATCTTATTAAAACCGAAACCGATTATTTTTATTTGATCAGTTTTCAAAGGCGAATGCTTCAATACTTGCTCCAGATGGGGGATAATTTCTAAACCGCATTTGATTTCGATGAAGATATATTTTCCTGGCGGCACGGTTAATAACACTTCATTCAGTGTCGGAATTCTTTCACTATAATATTTCTTACCAATCGTTCTGCCAACATCAAGGCTTTTAAGTTTTTCCAAAGTAAGGGATTTTATCCGGAGTTTTTTTCCGGAAATTATTTTAGTCCAGCTGTTGTGGATAACGACAATTTGATTGTCCATGGTAAGGTGAACGTCAATCTCAATTCCATCTGCGCCTCTTGCCCATGCAAGATTTATGGCTGACAAAGTATTTTCGAGTGCTTCACTTGACTCGCCGCGATGAGCAATAACTAAAGGTGAATGAGATGTATGCGAGTGATTACTCATACTTAATCTTAAAATATCTTTGACAACATTAACAATAAAAACCCTGCGACCGAAGCCGCAAGGTTCTGTCCTAGCTCAAGTTTGGGAGGAAACCTTTGCTAAGCTATTTTAAAAATATATAACCAATTGTTGCTTGGTGCAAAAAACAGCACATTAATTCTACATTGAACAAAAGATAATTATTTATTTTTTATCAGCCATTTTTCCGTTTCCGAATAAAGTTTTTCCATCGCAGCAAATAAAGCTTTTTGCTGTGGAATGCTTGTGTTATTCAGAATTTTAATATGCAGATCGATGTTATTCTGATCTAATTTTTGAATGAAAGATTTTGCTTTTCTGGATAAAGTTAAATTGAGACTTCTAAAATCCTTTGGATTAGACTCTCTTGTCATATATCCCTTTTCGCAAAGCCCATCAATTATTCTTGTTAATCTGCTTTGACTTAAACTCATTCTTTCTGCAATTTTTTTGTTGCTAAGTCCTTTATCCAATCCTATAAAGCGAAGGCACCTGAATTCTGATTCAGTTATTCCGCGTTGCATTGCCAGGCGGGAATAATTTTCCTGATAACCCGCAACTAATCGTACTGTAAGGCTGGCAAGATATTTTGCCAAATCTTTTTTATTCATAATTATTTTTCCATTAATAATTTATATGATTTTGAAAATAAAATTAAATCTGACATAAATTTGCATATTTTATTAGTCAGAAGCAATAAACACTTAACGATTGGCAAATGATCATCAAATGGAAATTATTGATAATAGAAATGCCAATTTAAAAATAAAAGCTTTTACCTGGATAGATGTAATATTAGAAATTAATAGTTATTTTACAGTAAGAAATAAAATTTATTAATTATACTTATGGATATATGAAATCAAGCTCAATTTTTGATTCTGAAGATTTTCAAATTGAAATAGTAAATGGGGTAGCAATCGTCAAAGTCAATTTACCAAGGACCACATTTAGTAAAGCAGAAGAGTTTAAACAATTGCTCGATACTTTATTAGCGGCTAAACATAGTAAAATCATAATCGATTTTTCCGCGTGCCATTATATTGATTCTATGATAGTTGGCGTAATGGTTAAAGCCGTTAAATCAGTTAGAAAAAAGAATGGGGATATTCTTGTAATTACACCATCAGGTAATATCAATGTTATGTTTGCCCGAACAGGTCTTTATAAAATATTTAAACAATTTTGGACTATCGAAAAAGCAATAGAAAGTTTTACTTTAAAGTAAGTATTCCACTTTAAGATATTTATCTCAACTTATTAATAAACCTGACACTTTCAATATCTGACTTTAAATAACCGTTTATTTCAAAAGTATCATTTTTCGTGACTGTACAAAATCTCCTGCCTGTATTCTGTAAATATAAACTCCGCTTGGCAGCACACCTGCCGCGGAAGATGCATTCCAATTTATCGTGTATGTCCCAACAGAATTTTCTTCATTTACTAAAGTTTCAATTTCCTGCCCTAGTGTGTTAAATATTTTTAATGTTACCTGAGAGGAAAGGGGGATTGAATATTTAATAATTGAATAGCTATTAAAGGGATTAGGGTAATTCTGATATAATCTAAACTCTTCAGGCAAAACATCTTCGCTTTCAAGTCCGGTGGAGATAAAATGTGCGCGAAAATCGTCGATACCAATAGCACCGTTATCTTTTTTAGCATCATTAGTTTCAACAAGATAAGTTCTAGTCCACTTTATCGGAAATGTAAGAATCGCATTAGGATTTACCCAGCTTGGCACTGCATCATTCAAATTCACTTCAATATATCTCCACTCATTTATCCAGTCAATACCCGGGTCACCGCTCGTAAAATTGATGATGAATATTTCGTTATCAACATCTTTAAACTCACCGCGCAGCCAATGTTTTTTGCCATCCCCATAGATCTGGATGCTTAGTTTTTCAGGGGTACCAGAAATCTGAATTTCCTTATTCAAATACAAAGCGCTGGTTCCTCCTGTGGTAAGGCTGTAAATAAGTTTACCTGAACTTGGATCAGAAATAAAATTTGTACTATCGTAAACAAGACTGCATTGCGTAAGATTAACTTTTGTACCTGTTAATGTGTATCCTGAGAGATCAGAAAAATCATCAATAACTATAGTTGCTGATGTTCCAACCGTCAGTGGTACGGACCCACTAACAGTATCAATCTCTGCAATTATCTGTCCGATTCCAGTATTAGTTGCAGTAAAATAGCCGCCTTCAGATATACTGCCCAGATCACCCGTAACCGACCATTGAAAATCAGTCTGTTGAAGCAGAATTAAATTGCCGTAATTATCATACGCAGTTGCTGTCATTTGCTGTGACTGTCCGGGCTGCAGGATTACCGGATTTGGTTCCAAAACAATCTGCGAAATCTTGGTCAAGTGCACTAAAGCAGAATCAATGATACCACCAACAGCGGCATAAATGTAACCCGATACTGTATCGATTGCCGCCGTAAATACTCCGGACTGAGTGATACTGCCTATTGCCGGATCACAGCTCCAGATAATACTGCCTGATGTGATACTTACCGGATTATAGTACTGATCAAACCCTGAAGTGCTAAGGTTTACACTTGAACCTCCAAGTGCAAATAATTCATTTGGGGTAATTCTTAAATATGTTAAGGCTCCGGTTGGTGCGTTGCTGATTAAGAGTAAACTGTTTGCAACAGATCTTTCGCCGCCAATATCAGAGGGACTGTTTACAATTGCTCCTCTTACAACCATTGTTGATGATCCTCCGCCATCGAGGTTCAATCCATTATGAACACCCCAGGTTTTCATATAATCGCCAAGCTCTTTGTAAGACATTCCAATACTTAATCCGGGCTGTCTGCCATCAACAACAAACATAAAAAACTGAGTGGAATCCTGATTGAATCCTACAGCAGTTCGCGGATGACGATCACCGTTATCCTGATTAACATTTCCATTCTGTACCAGCCAGGTATTTCCGCCAATAAGCTGTTCAATTTTTGGAAGTGCGGGAGTTAACCTTAGAACAATTTTTATTGTGTCATCTTCATTTAGATTATTTACCAAAAACGCACCCGCTATTCCGTGACCGGAAAGCACAGCTTTATTTGTTCCTATAGACACATTTCCAACACCGGCCATAACTGTATCAACAATACATCTTATTGTATCGTTAACAAACCAGTTATCAATTGGAATAATCCTAACCTCAGTTCCATATTGATTGGTCGATGTAGTGCTGCCTTTAAACGAGTTATAGAAAATTAATTCATCTGTATCACGAATTTTATTTACACCTGAAATACTTCTAGTGCTGTCGTTCGTTATTACAGAACCTGAAAAATTCTGCAATCCAATCATTGGATTTTTATCAATGTCGAACGCTACATTCAACCAGTCAGTTGTTACTTTCAGCAGCTCGCCGTTTGCAACCTGGGTCCCGATCTGTTCACCGGTGCTTGTGTTATAAAAATCACCATTTATAGCTGCCACAACTCTGTGTTCCTCAAAATTATTGCGAGCAGCCATTGAGGAGGTTTTCTCAAAAGCCATAAGTTTATTGCCCGCTTTAACCGATTGAAATTTTAACCACGAATTTTGTATATCAATCTTTATAACATTGATATTCCAGGGACCTGAATCAATTACTTGATGATAATGAGTTACACCCGGTCCAACGATAACACTATCTAATGAACCTGCATAAATAAATGCTGAGAATAGAAAGGCTGCGAAAAGTAAAATTCTGATTTTCATATTAACTCCATAATATTTCAGAAAGAAAAACAATCGGAGAGTGTACAGCTAAAAATAGTGAATTGATTTGTTTTATTAATGAAGAAGTAAAAAAAAGATAAAAATAATTCTCAGCCGTATACTTTTGATCATATGGCGTTACATTTATTAAGCGCCTAAGACTGCGAAGATAACGCTTTTTCAAAAAGTTCAGGTAATGTCGTGGTTATCGTTTTGAATAACAGTGCATCTTTTAAAACTTTTAATATAAAACTGGGGAATGATGTAGTTAAAACTTTCTCTGCTGGCGCCGTTGGAACTTACATCTGGTAAAGAATTTTGATCTCTAAGAAAATATAGGATCCCACCATCCTAATGCCAATTAACATATCAACTTCAAGTTTAACTTAGGTTAACCGGATTTTATATAGAAAATCAGGCTACTAAAATTTTTTTATAAAAAAAGTTCTCAAACTAAATTAAAGACAACCGCTAATTAAAAAATCACCGATTGAACTTACACTAACTTTATCTTATTTTTATATTAAAATTATTGAAGGGATAAATGCTATGCCTAAATACAATCTTAATGTGAACAATAAAAAATATACAGTAGAAGCCGAGGCAGGGACTCCTCTTCTATGGGTGTTGAGAGACAACCTTGGTTTAACGGGAACAAAATACAGCTGTGGTGAAGGAATCTGCGGTTCCTGTGCAGTTCATATAGATGGAAAGGCTGAGCGTTCCTGCATTTTATCCATTGAAAATGTTCAGAATGTATCGATTACTACAATTGAAGGACTTGCAGAAAATCCTGATCATCCGATATTCAAAACGTGGATTGATCTTGAAGTATCGCAATGCGGCTACTGCCAGCCCGGACAAATAATGACACTTGCTGCTATGATGGATGATAAACAGAAACACTCCCGCAAAGAAATCGATGATGCAATGTCAACAGTTCTCTGCAGATGCGGAACATATCACAGGATAAGAAAGGCAGTTGATAAACTTGTGGAGGAGGGTAAGTAAAATGAAAAAAGGAAACAGACAAACCCGCCGTGAATTTATTAAAGTCGTAAGTGTTAGCGGAAGCGGACTAATACTTGCTTCATACATCCCGTTCAATAATGCATTTGCAAATCTGGGTGATGATCCCAAAATCTTTTCTCCAAGTGTTTATCTGAAAATAGATTCAAAGAATGTTGTAACGGTAATATTCCATAGATCAGAAATGGGGCAGGGTATTAAGACATCTCTCCCGATGCTGATAGCAGAAGAGCTTGAAGTTGACTGGGAAAAAATTGTTATAGAACAAGCCGATGCAGATAAAAAATACGGAAGCCAGTCCACCGGCGGAAGCTGGAGTATACGCAGTACCTGGGAACCTTTCAGAGTTGCAGGTGCAACCGCCCGCGTAATGTTAATTTCTGCCGCGGCATCAAAATGGAATATGCTACCTGAGAATTGTTACGCTGAAAATGGATTTGTAATCAACAAAATAAATAATGAAAAATTAAGCTACGGTGATTTAGTTGAAGATGCCTCTAAATTACCTGTCCCTGAAAATGTGAAGTTAAAAGATCCTAAAGAATTCAAGATTATCGGTAAAAGAATTCATCGGGTAGATACACCAGACAAAATTTACGGTAAGGCAAAGTTCGGAATTGATATTGTGATTCCGGGAATGTATTACGCAGCGCTCAGCCGGTGCCCTGCTTTTGGCGGCAGTGTTAAAAGTTTTGATTCTTCAAAAGCAAAATCACTTCCTGGTGTTCTTGATATTGTGCGGATATCAAACGGAGTGGCTGTAATTGCTGATTCAACTTATCACGCATTTAACGGAAGAGATGCCCTTGTTATCGATTGGGATATGGGTCCTAACGGAAAGACAAATTCTGAAGATATCCATAATGAAATGTTAAGTCATCTTAAATCAGAGGGGGCAGAGTTTGAAAGTAGGGGCGATATTAATTCAGTTCTAGCAGAGGAAAAACAACTCGAGGCTGTTTACGAAGTTCCATTCCTTGCACACGCACCTATGGAACCTATGAACTGTGTTGCAAAATTTGAGAACGGCAAAGCCGAACTCTGGGCTCCCACCCAAAATGCTCAGAATGCAAAGAGTGAAGTAGCAAAAGCTTTGGGATTGGATGAAAATGACGTTACGGTTCATATTACATTAATGGGCGGCGCATTTGGAAGAAGGCTTGTAAGCGATTTTGCTGTTGAGGCTGCCGAAATTTCTAAGGCTTCTGGCAGACCCATTAAATTAACCTGGACACGCAGTGAAGATATGAAAGGAGGATATTACCGTCCGCCAAGTATGAATTCATTAAAAGGATCTGTAACAAAAGAAGGAAAACCATTTAAGTTTTCACATCATGTAATTGCACCTTCAATATCCCAGATGAGATTTAACAAAGATCTTACTGCAGAAAAATCTGAAATTAAAGAAGGGACAGTCAATCTCGAATATCAGATCCCAAACCTCAGAATTACTGGCACACTGATCCCGACACACGTACCGATTTCCTGGTTTCGTGCTGTCTATAACACACAGAATCCATTTGCGGTTGAATCCTTTATCGACGAGATGGCTCACGCTGCAGGCAAAGATACTTATCAATTTAGAAGGGATATGCTTCCTGCTGATTCCAGATTAACAAATGTTATGAATGTTGCAGCAGAAAAATCCGGCTGGGGAAAGAAACACTCTTCAGGAAAAGGAATGGGAATAGCAATCTCTGCTGGTTACGGAAGTTATTGTGCACAGGTTGCAGAAGTAACTGTAACGGGTAATAAATTAAAAATCGATCGATATACCGCGGTTATTGATTGTGGAGTTGTTGTAAACCCGGATTCAGTTGAAGCACAATTAGAAGGAGCAGTTGGTTTTGCACTTTCGGCTGCCTTAAAAGGTGCAATAACTATTCAGAACGGCGGAACCAGAGAAAGTAATTTTGATGATTATTCAATTCTAACCTATGATGAAATGCCTGTTGTCGATGCTCATTATATTATTAATGATTTTAAAGTCGGCGGTGTTGGCGAAGTAGGAATTGCAGCTTGTGCTCCTGCTCTGTGCAATGCGATCTTTGCCGCCACAGGAAAAAGAATCAGGAGACTGCCGATAGATTTAAGTTGAAAGTAATTTAAAAGATATCCCTGAGATGACATGCAGCAATCATAGTTTTAACTAGTTGGTTTGCGTCCCGTGATAATTCTTAAAAGCAACACGGCTCCATCAACTTTCTTTGCAAGGATCTCAGCATCTGTAACAGCAATAATTGGCGGTGAATCAATTATCACATAATCGTACATTACTCTTACCCTTTGCGCTCAGCCCTATGCCATTATTCAGCATCAATCATCCAGTTCCGACCCTTCGCACTTCGACGGAGTTTATCCCGATGATGATCGGGACTCAGTGTGACGGGCTCCACATAGTGGCAGGCAGGATGACAATCGGGATGTCGCAGAGCCTCCATATCCAGTATCTATTTCTTTGCCGCATAATAATAGTAATACTTGTACTTATAGTAAGATCCATAAGCACTCTTGGAATCAAAATTATTAAGTACCGTTCCAATAAGTGTAGTGTTGTCGTGTTCTATAAGCTGTATTGCACGATCCATCATCTGGTATTCTGTTATCTCTGATGATACAACCAGTACAGCTCCATCAACTTTCTTTGCTAATATTTCAGCATCCGTAACAGCAATAATTGGGGGAGAATCAATAATCACATAATCATACATTCCTCTTACCTTTGCAAGAAAGTCATCCATCTGTTTGGAATCAAGCATCTCAGCAGGATTAGGAGGAATTGTACCGGAAGTAATTATTGATAAATTCTTCATTTCACTTTTATGTGTAATTTCTTCCAGCTTTTTTTCACCAACAAGATAATCAATCAAACCAGGTTCCTTCTTTAAATCAAATACACGGTGTACTCTGGGTTTTCTAAGATCACAATCCACAAGAAGGACTTTTTTATCCGCCTGTGCAAAACTTCCTGCAAGATTTAACGTAACAAATGTTTTTCCTTCCTGTGGAGCTGGCGAGGTAATAACTATTGTTTTTAGTGACTCTTTATCCGGTCTGGAAAATTGTATTCTTGTACGTAACGCACGGAATGATTCACTCGTTACAGAGTCAGGTTCGTTAAAAACAATAAAATCAAAAAGGCTCGATTCCTTTAAAGTTAATTCCTCAACTCTTGGTATCCATGCCAAAACATTCATATTCTTCTTCTGTAAATCTTCAGGCGTCTTAATCGTATTATCAAAGTAATTTTTTAAGAATACGTATGCAAATGCTAAACCTACTCCAATAAGTAATCCAACAATAATTATAAGCATTCTATTTGGCTTAGCAGGTGTATATGGAGTTCGTGCATCATCAATAATCAATACATTACCCGGCTGTGATTGTTCATTGATCATTGCCTCCTGATACTTCTCTTCAACCAGAGTGTAAAGTTTTTCTAAAGATTCTCTGTTCCTCTGCAAGCGCGCTAATTCAATAGATGTTTTTGGAAGTTTATTAAATCTTTCGTCATATCTTCTGACAACAACATTCAATTCTGTTAATGTAGTTTTTAATGTACCGTTCTTTATCTCTTCTTCGATTATCTTTTGACTAAGATTTTTTACCTCTTCTGGACTGCTGGCAAAAATACCTGCTTTTAATACTTTTATTTTTTCATCAAGCTTAGCATTAAGTTCTATAAGTTTATCATCATATTCTTTTAATTTGTCTCTATAATCAGTTTCCGGGTCAACTTTTAACATTGCAAGATCTCTGCGTATCTGAAATTCCGCTATTTGATTCTGAAGTGCTTTTATATATGTTTCTGATGTTGCTGATGCAAGATAATCTGCAAGCTTCGGATCCTGCTGCGATAATTCTTTTCTGTACTGTTTAAGTATTTCATTTGATGCTTCTAATTCAATTTGTGCAGCATTTTTCTGGGCTTCAAATTGTGAAAGCTGTTGTATCAGCATTTGCGCCTGCTGATCAAGTGCAATTATTCCGCCCCGCTCCTGGTATGATCTTAATATTTCTTCTGCATCATTTAATTGCTCCTTCTTTTCTGCTCCTTGATCAGCAAGAAACTCCTTTACAAATGTAAGCTGGTTTCTGCTTATTTCAAGATTGTATGCCAGATACTCTTTGGCATAGATATTTGCAATCAGTGCCGCCTCTTTTGGTGACTGAGATTCAACACTTATATCTATTATATCTAGTCCGCGTTTTTGCTCAATCTGAACCGCATTACCTAATCCAGCGGCAATTTGAGGAACAGTTGCAGGTTTTTTGTCTTCACCAAAAATATCCGTCAATAAAATGCTGAATGATCCCTGATCATCGCTTTTAACTAAAGTGTCTAACAGTATTTTTGCAATTCTTTCACGAATATTATTGCTCTTTAATATTTCAATTTCATTAGCGATAAACCTGTCATTGCCGTAGTCGTTTATCTCCGGCATTAGAGGGGACTGCAGTATGCTTCCGCCCGGTTTTGTAATCTTTAATGCTGTGGAAGTTTTAAATATATCCGGTGCAGATACGGAATAAATGATTGAGATAACTAAACTTGCAATTAATATTGCAGTTACAGGCTTAATATTTGCACTGATTAGTACTAAATAATCTTTTAACGTGCTGCTCTGATCTTCATCAAAGTTCGTATCATTTAAATTTTGATTGCTCATAATTCTATTTCTAGTTTGTAATGCTGATAATTAAGGCTGCTATTGATGCAAGAGCGGTAGTAATAGATAAATAAAATGCAATATCTTCGCGTAAGAAGTAACGAGGCTCACTCGGTACTAAGACAATATCTCCGGCTTGTAATTCCGGAAAAATAATTTCAGTTCTTAAACTGTCATACCATAAAAGATCATTTATGTTATACTTGCTCATCTTTTGCTGACCCGATTTGTCCTTTCTGAAAATCCTTATATCATTCATCATCGCATCTTCCAGAGGTCCACCCGCGAACGAAAGTAAATCATTTAAAGTGCTGTTGGAGGGAATAATATAATTACCAGGGTATTTTACATATCCCCATACTTGTATTTTTATGTTAAACCCTTGTGGATCAGAATAATCAAACAATCCGCCCTGGGTTTGCGTTAATCTATTTAAGTTGCTTCCAATTTGTACATCATCCTGAGCAAAAGCCGTTAATGCAGCAAAAATTAAAAATAGAGATATAAAAAATATGTTCTTCATTTTACCGTTTAATTATTATTGTTAGTAATTCAAATATAAATATCTTTTAAGTAATATTTTATGTCTTAGTCCGGCGCTGCGGTTAGTGACTATGATCACTTTACCCTCTTCGCTTTGCAACTAAAGTCTACCGAATGACCGCTAAAATGATTCACTATTCTCTTCACTCTCTGCAATTACAACCTTCCAGTCATACTGAGCGCAGTTGAAGTACCCAACATATAAAATCTAATATCAAGTATCTTTTATCCAGCTCTGATCCATCGCATTTCGTCCCACGTCCCTCGCACTTCGATGGAGTTTATCCCGATGATGATCGGGACTCAGTGTGACGCACTCGGGATGACACCACCGATGAATCGGGGCAAGCTCTGCTTGGGATGACAATCGGGATGTCGCAAAGCTTCCATATCGAGTCCCGATACTTCGACAGGCTCAGTATGACAAATCGGGATGTCGCAAAGCCTTCATATCCAGCATCCACGTCTAGGATCCAGTTCACTTCACTCTTTCCCTTATTCTGTTCGCTTCATCAAAAGTATTGTAATAACCAACCCTAACTCTGTACCAATTACCATCAAGTTCAGGTAACTCAGCAATAACAACAAAAGCATTGTAGCCATCCGATTTAAGACGCATTGCTTCACTTTCTGCTTTTGCTTTTGCCCGCCATGATGAAACCTGCACACAATATAAATAACCATCCGTAAATACCATCTTCCCAACATTTCTTTCGGCAGTGACGTTATAAATTCGTTCTTTATTTGGGGCGGTAATATTTTTAGCTTCAGTCTCACTATCTGATACAAGAACAATTACAACTCTTCTGTTTAATGCTTTTCCTGTTTCGGTGTTGTTGTCTCCTATTGGATAATCCGGACCGTAACCATTGTAAGATAACTTAGCAGAGTTAAGCCCATTACTAACAAAATAATTATAAACAGATTTGGCTCTGTTAATTGATAACTCTTTATTCACTTTTTGTGATCCTGTATTATCTGTGTGTCCTTCAATTTTCCATTTAGTTTCGGGATAATCTTTTAACACTTTTAATACTTTATCAAGTTCTGTATAAGCAGAAGGCAATAGATCAGATTTACCTGATTCAAAATTAATTCCGCCCGGTAAAATAAATTCTGTTTTGGTTATAGGCTCAAAAACTTCTTCATCAATCGGGCAGCCCCATTTATTTACCTCTGTACCAACAGGAGTATTTGCACATAAATCCTTAAAATCCGGCACACCGTCATCATCAGAATCTAAAGGACATCCGCGTGTATCAACTGTAACTCCAATCGGAGTATCATTGCACAAATCCATATAATCCGGTACGCCGTCTCCATCTACATCTAGGGGACAGCCATCTAAATCTACTGATATATTTTTAGGAGTATTAGGGCATTTATCCAAATAATCTGCTACCCCATCCTTATCAGTATCTGCCGGACATCCAAACTCATCAACCATAACAGCGGGCGGGGTATCAGGACACATATCATTCTCATCCCTTACACCATCGCCATCGGTATCTTTAATACCTCCAAAATAAAATGATATACCTGCTCTCGAAGTAAAAAATATATCCTTATCAGAACCATTAGTAACAGCATTATCAAGATCATCAAGATTATCCATTGGCACATAATCCATATTAACGGCAATATTTAAACTAACCGTATTTGAAACAAAAAATCGAATTCCAAGCTCACCAATAAGTGACCAGGAATTTTTACTGTACTCTTTTGCATTGTTTCTTGAAAGTTTGTTGCCATCCCTATCATTAGGATTAAAATATAAATAACCAGCCCCTGCAAATACATAAGGATAAAAAACATTTGATGCACTTAATGTGTAAGTTAAACCAGCACCACATGAAGCAATTTCTGTAAAATATTCCTGTATGGTAGGCCAGGTTGAAACATTATTGTAGGTTCCATTGCCATTAAGCTCACCATAATAACCGTAAGCCCTTAAACCAAATATGCTCATATTAGTGCTCGGGAAAAAATAATCCAATGAAAACTGACCTATGTAGCTTATTTGATCATCGGTAAAATCTGTACGGGGATATGTTGCGCCTCCTTCAAAATTTATGGCAACCTTGTTAGAGAGCGGATTGAAAATTTTATTATCAACAGACTGTGATAAAATGTTTTGAGCAAATAATAACAAAGCTAATATAAAGGTTAGCTTAAATGTCCGCATAATTTCTTCCATTGCAAATGAATAAAATTAAAAACCGTATGAAATATTAATACCAAAATAATGATTATCTGACAATTTATAATCAAGTGTTCTACCCACAAGCTCATCTGTTATACGCATAAAGGAATAAGATGCCTCAGCAATTACCGGATGCCATGGCTGGAATTTTAATCTTAGATCAATTCCGTACTCGTATCTTTTTTCTCCATATAAAAATTCAGGATAAGGAGTACTGTACTGTTCATCCGACAGTTCTTTTTTGCCCTTTCTAAAATACCATGTACTTAAACTAAACTTAAGTGAGCGCATTAGATACTGCTTATAATTAAATGATAAAATATCACCATTGCTTCCGATCCAGTGACCAAAACTGTAACTATCATTTGCAAATGTCTGCGCATCAACCGAATTCATATAAACGAAAGGATTAACTCTTGTATATTCAATACCCATTGATGAATTGCTGACTAACAAATCAGCAGATTCAACACCTATTGTGTATCCGAGTGCAGATAAATTACCACCTTCAAATATACTGTTAAATGAAAGTTCATCAATAAAAAGTGAACCGTAAAATTTAGTTCGTATTGATTGATTGCTGTAAGAAGCATCAACAAAAAGCTGTGCATTACCGGTTGCGGATGCATTGCCCCTGCTTAAATAATGATCTGCAACACGGAAAAACATAACTGGAATTAAATATATCGGCTGTAACTGCTCGCTGTAAACGATTGATTCGCCCAACGTAAAAGAAAAATTATCAGCAGGATAAAAAGACAATGTATGGAATGCCATAAACTTCGGAACATCCGAAATAGATGTTCTGCCATCTACACTGTTATATCTAAAAGTTGATGAATCAGGTACGTTTGAAACAAGAAAACCATGGAAGTAAAAAAATCTCAGCCAATCCACAGGCTTATAATCTAATCGTATAAATGGAAAGGAAGGTGCCTGATCATTAAGAATAACATTTCCGTTTTTACCGCTTCCGATACTAAAATATTCCTTACCCAAACTTATTGATCCGTCACTCCAGTAATATGCAACCGATGCGTTTACAACATCATACTCAAACGCATCCTCTTTAAGTTTAGTTACAGAAGTGCCTCTTATTGGAGTAAGATCTTTTGTAATATCAAGATTATTACCTGTTTCTTCATTATCATAAAAGTTTAAACTATAAGCCCAGTTATCCAGCGCATAACCGTAAAATGAAAATCCATTTCTTCTTACAAAAAGATTTTCACCTGCAATTGATTCTTCTGAAAAACTTAACATTGGATCAGCAAAAAATGAAAAATCTTTACCTGCATATTCAAAAAAACGTATGCGTTTATCTTTATCTGCTATAAAAAA
Organism: Ignavibacteriales bacterium; assembly: GCA_038214015.1. GTDB lineage: Bacteria > Bacteroidota > Ignavibacteria > Ignavibacteriales > Ignavibacteriaceae > IGN3. Next base: position 22,279 of record JBBQSH010000033.1, read on the forward strand.
TTCGGGTTTAATATCAGAATTGAAATCATTTGTTATAAGATTTATTTCGTGCTTAAAATCTTGAATGTAAAAACTTAAAAGTTCCTTTTCCACTTCCGTCATTTGCGCTGTTTTATTTTCGGCTGCTATAAGTTTTTTAGCAATTTCTATCCGCGGTAATGGTTTTATTTCATAATCAAATGTTATAATGCCCTTGATAGAAAGTTTTTTTAGAAAATCATATACGTCCGAATTTACAGGTTCAAAAACACCTTGAGCACGAAGCACAGCACTTAAAATCAATATTACTGTAAATATTTTCATAAATTAAAATAACGATTTCAGCACTGCTATCACAGCAACTAAAAATGAAAGGTAATAAAGTAAAAAATGAATCTTTGGTTTTACAGCGATAATTATTTTATAGATTAGAAACACTAAATAGCTCCTTAAAAAAGTATCGCTTATCTTATATGAATCTGGCAGGTTTATAAATTGAACAGCTATATAAATACCCAAAATGGATACGGCTAATGTAAGATCTGAGCCGGTTAAATATTGCTGTCTTAAATTTGATATCCTTTCCTTAAATAAAGCAAAAAAGATTATCATACCTGATAAAATTATTATGAATATCTGATTAAGATTTATTTGATTAATTACCGGTATGGGATAAAGTTTATAAAAAAAACTGTTAAAGCCTGTTACCGTAAAAAACAAAATCAAATTAATTAATACCAGCATCTCGGCATAGTAATTATTTTTTCTTAATGATATTCCGGAATAAAATAAAGACGGTATAAGAAGTAAAAGAAAGTATATATATATCTGCTGGTATGCAGAAGTTTCATTTAATAGAAGAAGTACAAACACAACAAGCACACCTAGTGATATAATTGGCAGTAGTATTTTTTTATAAAATTCTGGAAAAATTTGGGGTATCAGTTTATACATTCGCCCATAATTTAATAGATTTTCTTTGTTGATTATAAATTCGACTATTTGTTTAGCAAAAAAGAATGCTATTATTAAAACGACAAAAATTATTAAAGCTATTGTTTTGGAAACTGTAGCATAATATACAGCAAGCAGAACAAAAGTTATAGAAAACAATTGTATCAGCATTACTACAGTTTTGTGTCTTATCCTTTGACTGTAAAGTATATGATGTATATGAGTATTATCAGCTAAAAAAGGATGTTTTCTTTTTCTTATTCTAAGAAACATAACACGCAGGGTATCCGCAAGCGGTACTGAAAATACTATTATTACAAAAGTAAGGTCAATAGTATTTGTTAAAACCTTGGTATTATTTGCACTGTTTATAGAAACCTCACCTGATATTGTAAGTACCAAGCCGGCAACAAAATAACTCAATATTAATGAACCGCTGTCACCTAAAAATATCCTTGCAGGATTCGAATTAAATTTCAAAAATCCCAATGTGGTTCCAATTATGGCTGATGCTAAATATGGAAGGAATCCAAAAGGCTGACCTAAGCTTAGCAGAAAACACGTTGATGCTATTACTAATGATAGGCCAGTTACCAGTCCATCTAACCCGTCAAGTAAGTTAAACGAATTAAATAACCCCACAATCAGAATAAACAGAATTAAATAATTTAAGCCTGGTAAAATTGTAAATCCAAGTAATTGGATTACTGTAAAATTATGTTCAGTTAGTGATAATATTAAAAAGATTGCCGCGAATGACTGTACAATGAATTTATGATACCACTTTATAGATTTAAGATCATCCGCCAACCCAAGTGCAAATATTATGAATGCACCTGTAAGAAAATACTTTTTAGAATAAATATCCTGATAAAATGCAAAAGTGATAATTATAGTTACAGCAAAAATTATTATACCGCCCATCCTGGGTATCGGCTCTGTATGTATCCTTCTTTCTTCTTCGCTTGGTCTGTCAACAATATCTTTTTTAACAAGATACTCTATTAAGTATGGCGTGGTTACAACGGTGATAAGAAAACAAAGAAAAACTATAATTAAATATATCAATTGTAATTTTCCCCCATAATCCTATTTTGATGATATTTTATTGAGTAAAGGGATTTTTTCTTTTGGAGTGTTCATTTATAAATGTCCTTTATAATTATTCCAAAATTAACA
>JBBQSH010000034.1:0-24290 GCA_038214015.1 Ignavibacteriales bacterium
TTTGCCGTTGTTAACCAGATTTAATATAAAAAGTGATGAGATTATTATCGAAAGAATGAGTAAAGAAATTTTTTCTTTCTTAGATATAAAGGCAATCCAGGAAATTTTTATGGAATTAAATGATATCAGAATTATTGAAATAATTAAAAAGGTGTTGTAAATAAACTCATAGTCCGCACCACTAAAAAGTAAATTTGAAATCGAAGATAATGCGATGAATACAGACATAATAATAAAGTATGTATTCTTTCTACGATACTGTTTATAAAAATATAATTCCTTTGAAGATGCAAACCAGTAGCTTGATATTCCTAAGAACATTAATCCATAAAAAGTATTCAAAAGATTTTCAAACATTCCCTGCTCTACTAATTTGGCACTAATGTTTTGGAATTGAATGTTCATAATATTTTCTGCAAACATTATCACTAAAAATATAAATGCACATATAATCCCAATATTTAACACCAATGCTGAAGGATGCGGTTTTTTCTGTCCTAAAATCTTAATAATATATAATGTTAGAACTATCAAGAGCAGGATTGATAACGAATCATTAATTAAAAAGAAGATAAAAGAATCGCTGGAAAAAAAGAGCAACCGATATATAAAAATAGCAGTTACCAATGATGCAATAATCCAGAGAACAAAGTTAGCGCTTATTTTAATGCTGCTTAGGTTCAAATTTATCCGATTTATGTTAAATGTGCTACTTCTACACCGTAAAATAAATCAAATTTTTCATCATTTAAAGAAAAGAATTATGAAAGGATAATGGTTTGAAATGCGGTAAAATAAGTTGATTGGCGGCATATTACATATTGCACCAGGTGAGAATTTTGATTGAATATACTATCTAAAATTATATTTCAATTATATCGACATCATTAGAACTGTCTTTTTTAATAGTATCATTATTTTTTAACTGTGGATCTTTAAAGTTCTCCCGGAATCTTTGCAGCTCTTTTCTCAGGTTATCCATTTCTTTTTTCAGCTCTTGATTATGCATGAGAATTAAACTGTCATTATAAAAAAATTGTATGCTGTTATTCTGTGAATCGCTTTTAATATTTTCATTTTGTTCGATGCGAATTTTATTGTTTTGCTTATTTTTTATTTGCATTAGAGAGTCAAGATTGACATCCGTCCTGCCTTTTTTCCTTGGAGCAACAGTATTGTATTCGTAATTATAACTATTATTACCAACAGTCATTGGTGGTGCCGGTGGACGAACAGATCTAACATTTTGGGTAGCTTCATGAATTACAATTGCAATGCTGTCAAAATTTGGTAAATCTATTTCAGGAATATCAACAATAAAATTTTGAACGCTAACTTTAATAAAATTTGTATCAACAAAAACCTGGAATTGTTGTGTCCAGTCAGCATTCCTTTTTTTTCTACTATTAGATGAATCAACTTTAAAGCGATATTCACGCAAAATGGCTTTTTGTTCACTTAGTTCAGCTAAATTATCAGTCATTTTTTCAAGATTTTTTTCGTATTCAGTCATATCAAAAACAAAATCTTCTTTAAAGATGGAATCAGAAGTACAGAAAATATACTGATTATCTTTCATCGCTTTAGCTTCATTAACCCACTTTGCAACCGAACGATCATCAAACTGCATGGTTTGGTTGGGAATCATTTTATTAAAATTGGAAGAAGCATGTTTTTCTGCGAAGGCAAGAATATCAGCAAGAATTAGTTTTCTTGTATTCCAGATATTTGGATTTATTGCAACAGCGTTTTGATCGTTAACTAAAACCAAAGCCGAAATTTGGTTTGAGTAAGAACCAATAATCGAATCAACTTTTTTAATTTCATCTTCATCAAAATCAAGGGCTGCAACAAATTTTCTCAAATTATCAGGCTCTTTAATTTCATTTGCCTTTTTAATTTCAAAATACTCAGCACCTTTAGTATCATAACCAAGTTTTAAAATTTGATTATTCGTATTATCCAGCGGAAGTTCCTGATAGACAGCGAAGTTAAAAATATCTTCATTGGTAAGATTAGCAGCATAAAGTAAGGGTTGCAGATTCTCCTTGTAGAATCCCACAAGATTTGATTCCTGCTCTTTAATAATATTATCCAGAAGATTTGGGTTAAACTTTAAAACAGCCATTAAAGCTAACGTAACAATGGTTAGAGATGAAATTGGTATCCATTTCTTGAGATTAATTTTTGATTTAGATTCTGCATTCAAATTTGCAAACAGTCTAGTTTCAAAAAATGGTGATTCCGAAATCCGATCAACAGAAGCAGAAGTTAGTTCTTTAAGTTTCTTTAAATCAGTTAATTCTTTTTGCAATTCTAAAGAAGATTTTATTTTTTCTTCAATATTTTTTTTTTCTGCGGGAGATAATTCTCCATCAACATAGGCAGAAAGTAATTCAATATCAGTTTTGTTTTTTCTCATAACATCAACTCTTTTTCAAGAGGTTTAAGTATTTTTTTTAGAGCCTCTCTTGCTCTGAATATTCTTGATTTAACAGTTCCAATTTCACATTCCATGGTATCAGCTATTTCCTGATAACTAAATCCTTCAAGATCTTTTAGCACTAAAGGAATTCGCAGTTTATCAGGTAAAGTTGCAATTGCATTACGAACAATATGTTTAATATCTGTATCTTCGTTTATAGATTCAAAAACCGGCTCTTCATCCTTCAAAGGTAAAAATATGCTTCTAATATTTTTTTTTCTAAGATGATCTTTACATTTATTAATCGTAATTCTGTAAAGCCAGGTTGTAAACTGAGATTCAAATCTAAAACTCTTTAAGTGCCTGTAAACGGTTATAAATACTTCTTGGGCAATGTCATCAACTCCATCGGTATTAGAGAGAGTTATATAGATGATATTTCTGACTTTTTCCTTATGCCGTTTAAGTAGTTCACTAAAAACCAATTCATCACCATCGATAAAACGCTTAATTAGTGAAAAATCGTCATCCAGACTAAGAATTATTGGTTGCTGCATATTCTCGTTTTGTTCGTGTTCCATTGTTTAGACGCCAGTATATTATTTTGGTTCCTAAAATAATTAATATTTTAATAGGTCAAATACCAAAATTGATAATCGGTAAAACTAGATTATATCTTGTAAAATCATGCTTGCATGAGTAAATAAGCTTACTTAAATTGCCCGAGAAAATTTTTGGAGATTTATTAATGAAAACAAAACTATTAGAGAAGTATAACGCCGTTGTAGTTGAACTTAAGGGCAATGTGATGGGCGGCGAGGATACTAAAGAATTTAATGAACTGTTGCATAAACTTATTGATGAAGGAAAGAAAAATGTAATCGTTGATCTTTCTGCTGTAAAATTTATGAATAGTTCCGGTCTCGGTATGCTGATAAGTGGTTTAACCACAATGAAAAGAGAAAACGGAAGATTAATACTTGCTCATGTTACAGAAAAAATTGAGAGCTTATTAATTATTACTAAACTTATAACAATTTTTGAATCGTTCGATACCGTTGATGATGCAGTAAAAAGTTTCGATTGATCAATAATTTTATATTAGTGTTTTACAAACTCCGTATTATTAAAATGCGGAGTTTTTATTTTGCATAATCTATAATAACTAAAATCAGGAAGATCAGATGGGCGCAACCGTACTTGTTGGTTCTCAGTGGGGTGATGAAGGTAAAGGTAAGATTGTTGACCTTATTAGTAAAGGATATGAAATCGTTGTAAGATATCAGGGAGGTGCTAACGCCGGTCACACTGTAGAAATCGGTGATAAAAAGTATATCCTTCATCTCATACCCTCAGGAATTTTACGAGAAAAAGTTATTTGCGTAATTGGTAACGGTGTTGTTATAGATCCTACTGCCCTTCTAGATGAAATTGAACTTCTAAAACAAAACAATATTGATGTTGATGGCAGATTATTTATAAGCCACAATGCACATCTAATTATGCCCTATCACAAGCTTCTTGATTCAATCAATGAAAGCGGCAACAATAAAATTGGAACAACCGGAAGAGGAATTGGGCCTTGTTATATAGATAAGTACGCCAGAAAAGGAATCAGAATTGTTGATTTATTAAATCGCACAGAATTAGAAAAAAAGATTCGTGCTAACCTTAAAGAAAAAAATGAGATACTTCAAAAAATTCATAGTCATGCAGGTCTTGATGTAGATGCAATCGTAAAAGAATATCTTGAGTTTGATCTTACAATAGATAAATATATTAAAGATGCTCCGGCATTTTTAAATCGTGCAATGGATGAAGGAAAATCTGTTTTACTTGAAGGTGCACAAGGTACGTTTTTAGATATTGATCACGGAACTTACCCTTATGTTACATCGAGCAGCCCAACTTCCGGCGGAGCTTGTACTGGCAGCGGAATCCCTCCTACAAGAATAGACAGCGTAATTGGAATCGTAAAAGCATACACAACAAGAGTTGGCAATGGTCCTTTTCCAACAGAATTGCTTGATGAGGATGGTGAAAAACTAAGAAAGATTGGAGTTGAGTTTGGTGCCACAACCGGAAGACCAAGACGCTGCGGATGGTACGATGCTTTCTTAGTCGCTTACTCAAAAATGATAAATGGAATTACTTCTGTTGCTTTAACCAAGTTAGATGTTTTAAGTGGATTTGAAAAAATAAAAGTCTGTGTTGGATATGAAGTTAATGGCAAAAAGCTAAAAACTTTCCCAACAAATGTTGATAAGCTAATTAATGTTTCTCCTGTTTATGAAACGCTTGATGGATGGAATACTGACATTACTAATTGCGAGAATTATGATGATCTGCCCGCAAAGACAAGAGATTATTTAGATTTTATCTCAAGGCAATCCGGAATTAAAATAGATATCGTTTCTGTTGGTCCAAAACGTAAACAAACCTTTTACGTTGAATAAAGGACAAATTAGAGATTTATTTTACGCTGGATTTTCTTTCTATATAATGCAATTTTTGCCTATCAAAAACATCAGATTGACTAGAATATGAAAATGTCCGGCGGTCCCGCTTCAGTAAATTTTAAAATTATTCTGCTCATAATCGCTTTAACGATTGCCGGTGGAACCTTATACTATACACAAAATCTTGTCGAAAAATTACAGCAACGCGAACGGAATATTGTTGAGCTTTACGCAAAAGGGATAGAGTACGTTGCCAATTCCAGCTCTTCTGATGTGGATTTAACTTTTCTTTTTGATAACATAATAAAACCAATCGATTTCCCAATAATCTTAACAGATAGTTCTAACAATGTTAATCCTTTAAGTACTACAGATATTAAAAATGTAAAATTGGATTCAACTTTAACCGAAGCAGAAAGAATATCTTTTCTACAAAATCTTGTAAAAGAAATCGACCAAATTCATCAGCCAATTAATGTTACATACGCAGATACAATTATCCTGCAAAGAATTCATTATGGTGATTCCGAACTGATCAAACAATTAAAATTTTATCCTTATTTACAAATCATCATCGCAGCGCTTTTTATAATTATTGGATATATCGGATTTAGTCAAATCAAAAGAAGCGAGCAGAGTAATATTTGGGTTGGAATGGCAAAAGAAACAGCACATCAATTCGGTACTCCTATTTCAAGCCTAATGGGCTGGATCGAAATGATGAAAATGAATTATCAAAAACCCGATGCTGTTCTGGATATAACTGAAGAAATTTCCAGCGATGTTGACAAACTTAACAAGATTACATATCGATTTTCTAAAATCGGTGCTAAACCTGAAATTAAAAATCATATCGTGTATGAAGATGTAAAAAAGGTTACGGAATATTTTAATCGCAGATTACCGCAAACCGGAAAAACTGTTGAACTAACTATTTCAGGAAATGAAACTTGCTGTGCACAAATGAATGGTGAATTATTTGAATGGGTTTTAGAAAATCTGATTAAAAATGCTTTAGATGCTATTGAAACCAACAAAGGAAAAATCAATATCGATATACTCGAGAATAAAAAAAATATTGAAATTGAAGTTTCTGATAACGGAAAAGGGATTGATTTACGAAGACGTAAAGATGTTTTCAGACCCGGATACAGCACTAAAAAGCGAGGTTGGGGCTTGGGATTAAGTCTTTCTAAAAGAATCATTGAAGGTTACCACGGTGGAAAAATATTTGTAAAGAGTTCTGCGCCTGGTGAAGGAACTACTTTTAAAATTCTGTTAAAAAAATGTTAACTCATTGCCAACATTCTTTCAATTGGCAGTAATGCTTTTTCTCTAATTTCTTCAGCCATAATAATTTCAGGCAATTTATTCTTCATACAAAGATATAATTTCTCTAATGTATTCAACTTCATATAAGGGCATTCATTACAGGAACAAGTATCATCTTCCGGCGGAGCTGGAATGTATTCTTTATGTGGTGCTGCTTTTTTCATCTGATGAATAATTCCAGTTTCTGTGGCAACGATAAATTGGTTTGCAGAATCTTCCTGCACAAAACTTAATAACTTGCTGGTTGATCCTATAAAATCTGAGTGCATTAAAATAGGTTCTTCGCATTCGGGATGTGAGATTAGTTTTGCTTTGGGGTATTTTATTTTAAGATCAATAATTTTCCTCTCACTAAAAGTTTCGTGAACAATGCAGCTTCCATCCCAGAGCAGCATTTCTCTGCCCGTTTTTTTGATCAGATATTTTCCAAGATTTCTATCGGGAGAAAAAAGAATCGGTTGATCTTTTGGAATCTGATTAATTATTTTTTCAGCGCTGCTTGAAGTACAAATTATATCACTCAAAGCTTTAACATCTGCAGAACAATTTATATATGTAATAGCAATGTGATTAGGATATTTTTCTCGAAATAGTTTAAATTCTTCTGCTGGACAACCTTCAGCAAGTGAACAACCCGCTTCTAAATCCGGAAGTAAAACTAGTTTATCGGGATTCAAGATCTTAGCCGTTTCAGCCATAAAATGTACACCAGCAAAAACAATAACATCTGCGGAAGTGGACTTAGCTTTTTTTGCCAACTCCAAACTATCTCCAACAAAATCTGCAATATCCTGTATCTCAGATTCTTGGTAATAGTGTGCAAGAATTACAGCATTTAAATCATTTTTCAGTTTCAGGATCTCAGATTTAAAATCTACTTTATTGTTAATAATATCCATTTCCATTATATCTCCCGTCCTTATAAAGTTTACTGGAAGTAAAAATTACTAAAACGCATTTTTTACCGTCTAAATTGTGCTCAAAATTGTCTTTCGATCAAAAAAAAGATGGCACTTATGTTGTTAAGTATTATCCGAAATAGTTTAAGCATAGCATCCCTCCAAAATGACACACAAACTGTCAGGTTTCGCCCTCAAAACCTGACAGTTTTCCTCTTTTAAAGTGAATTTTTTAAATCAACTTCTTCATATCTGTAATTGCTGCTAAAACTGAAGATTTATCAGGAATCACATCAACAACGATATTGCCAATATCTTCTATCAAAACAAACTGTTTTTTACCCAAAGAATTTTTCTTATCACTTCCCATTGAATTAAAAACCAAATCCACATTTATTGATTCTAATTTTTTATTTGGCTTAATAAAACTTAAATCATAAAGAATATTATTGAGTTTTTCTTTAGTCATATATCCTAAATTATCGGAAAGAAATAAAGCACAAAATATTCCACCAATTACTGCTTCGCCGTGCTTTAATTTATAATTGGATTCGACCTCGAAAGCATGTGCAAAAGTATGACCGAGATTTAAAATTTTCCGAAGTCCTGTTATTTCTTTCTCATCATTCTCAACAACATTAGCTTTTATTCTTAAACACGATAGAATTGTTTTCTCAATATTATATGATTTGTTAGTAAATAATTTTGAGAGATTATTTTTTAAGAGATTATAATTTTTGATATCCGCTAAGAATGCATATTTAAATATTTCACCTGCACCTGAATATAATTCCCTCTTAGGCAGCGTAGATAAAAACTCAGGATAGACTGCAACAAAATCCGGTTGATAAAAAGTACCAATCATATTTTTTCGATGATTAAAATTCACTCCGGTTTTACCACCGACAGAACTATCCACCATAGAAAGCAAAGTAGTTGGTATTTGAATAAACCTGATGCCGCGCATAAAAGTGCTTGCAGCATAACCAGCAATATCACCTGTTATTCCACCCCCTAACGCAACTATTATAGAATGTCTATCAAAAGAGTTATCTGTTAAAAATTTATAAATCTTTTCTGTTTGTGCTAAACTCTTATTCTTTTCATTTGCAAAAAAAGTATAGTTATAAACTTTACAATCAAGTAATGCAAAAGTTTTTCTGATAAGCAACGAATGAAACTTTGACACATTCTGATCGACTATTAATAAACACTTTGAAGCAGATAACTTATTTATCTTTTCAACAACTCTTGATAGAGAATCAACTCCGATAAAAATTGGATAACTCTTATCGGATAACTTAACGTTTATTATTTTCGCCATAAAATTCTTTTTTTATAATGTAGGATAATTTATCAACAGTTTTACCAACCTGGCAATTGTCTGTGTTTATTTTAAGATCCGCTTGATCATAGTAATTAATTCGTTTTTGTAAAAGAGAATTAATCTTTTCTATAAATTGTAATTTAGTCGGTTCTTCGTCTCCATCAAAAAGTAAGGCGGGTCTATCGCGTTTAAATCTAAGTCTTTTATATGTTTCTTCAGGAGAGGATTCAAGATAAATGAGATAACCGAATGATTTAATAATCTCGAGATTACTTTGATTCGCTATTGTACCACCACCTAATGCTATTATGTAATTTTCTAATTCACAAATATCTCTAAGAGTCTTAGTTTCCAATTCTCTAAAATAATCTTCTCCATCCTCTTCAAAAATTGTTCTAACAGATTTACCAGCAGCTTCCTCAATTAATTTATCCAGGTCAATAAAATTCCAGCCAAGAGTATTGGCAAGTATAGGTCCAATTGTACTTTTACCCGATGCCATAAATCCTGTTAAGTATATTATTTTTTTAGTCATATCAAAGATTAAATAAATCGTTAAGAGTTAATTTAAGAAATTGAGTTAGAAAAAAAAGAAATGTTTGGCATTAAAAAGAAAACCCCCAACGACAACAAAAAAGTGTAATTGGGGGTTTTAAGTTTTTAAGTGAAATTACTGACCAAAGAAAAGATGTCTATTATCTTGTATATCTGCATCTTCTTTAATCTCAGTTAACCACTGGTTTAAGAAACGACCTCTTTTTTCCTGAAGCATTGTATTTCGAAGAGTGGTACTTTGAGTTGAATATAAGTTATTATCAAAGGCTGCTCTTTTAGTAACCTTTATAAGATAATAACCTCTTAAACCTTTTATTGGTTCTGATACTCTATTCAAATCTGCTTTCAAGGTTGTATTTATGAATGCATAATCCTTGCCTACACCTGGAATTGAACCTTGAGGAGTGAAATTTCCTGTTTGTATGACAACAAAATTAGTATCAATTGATGCAGCTTTACTTAAATCACCACCGATTTTTTTGTAAAGCTCATCAGCAGTTGTTTTAATCTTTTCAAATTTCTTTTCTCTTAGTACTGCCGGTTTTAATTGTTCTTTAAGTTCTTCAAAGGGTCTGAATTTTTCAGAAGCAACTTCAGAAATTTTAACTACAACATATCCGGCTGGAACTTTGAAGGGATCACCAATTGTGTTTAAACTATTTTCAAATGAAAATTTAACCAATCTTTTATTTTGTCCTATTGAAGGCACTGAACCAGATAGTTCTGAAAATTGTGGGGTTTCCTGAACTTCATAATTCAATAATTTAGCTTCTGATTCAAAATCATTTTTCTTTGCAAGAAAAGCAAAATCATTTGCAGCATTAAAATTTCTATCTCTGCTTGTTGCCGATTGGCTAACCTGATTAACAATTTTTTCTACAATATATTTTTTATTCGATCTATCAGTTACTTTAATGATATGATAACCATAATTAGTTTTTACTGGTTTCTGCACTTCTCCAACTTTTCCATTAAAGCATGCATCTTCAAACTCTTTAACCATCATACCTTTGCCAAAGTATCCTAAGTCTCCGCCTTTAACAGCACTTCCAGGATCTTTAGAATATTCTTTTGCTAATGAAGCAAAATTTTCACCTGCAACTAATCTATCATATAATTTATTTGCTTCCGCTAAATTATTTTCATCACTTCCGTATTGATTGATCAATATATGAGAAGCACTTGCAAAAACTTCTGAAGATGTAATCGCACCGTTATATCTGAATAACGTATAACCTTGCGGGGTTATAAAGGGACCAACAACATCACCGACATTAGCCTTATTAAGCGCGGTAACAACTTCAGGCGTTAATGTGGATACTGATGATGTATCTTTTGAATAAGGTGTTTCGGAATAAATATTAACAAGTTGTACAAACCCTAAGGTGTCACTCGATAATGTATTTTTGACATTCACCAGATTTTTATAAACCATTTGTGAATCTTCTTCAGACGCTGCATTCCTAAATAATACAAATTTAAGTTTCCTCTGGGGAGGAATTTTATAAGTATTAATATTTTTTTCATAATAAGCTTTTATATCATCATCAGTTACTTTCACATCAGCATCTTTAACAAGATTGATATCTACTAATGTATAGTCAGCTTCAATATTTGTATTCTGATCTATAAATTTTCTTTTAACTTCATCTTCCCCAACAGTTACAGAAGCTAAAATCATACTCTGAAGTTTTTGTGTTAGTCTAGACTGTCTAACAAGTTCTTCTGCCTGAATTAATGCCTCTTTGTTTTGTGGATCAAAAATTGCCTGTTCATAAAGCTGCTTATTAAAGTTTCCGAGTGAATCAATGAAGTTTTGTTTTAAGAAATCAGGTGGGTTATCACCCAAGATTACATCCTTTATTTCCTGATCTGTAACTGTTATTCCATATTTCGTTATCAATTGCGAAAGTATTTTTTGAGTTACGACTGCATCCCAAACTTGCTCTCTTATCTGATCTATTTGAGCTTCTTCGAGATCTTTGCCAGTCTGTCTTTTTTGATTTTCAATTTGCTGATCGATGGCAGTTTGAAATTCCTGGTAAGTAATATCTTCACCATTAATAGATCCAACATTATTTGTTCTTCCGCCGCCGCCAAGTGCTTCCAAAACATTTGAATCAGAAATTACCATAAACAGGACGAATAATCCGCCAACTGTTAAAATAAAAGCAGGAGCTAAACTCCTCATTTTGGCCATCATAGCCATAATATCTATATCTCCGTATTATTTAACTTTGAAAATTTAAGCCGCTTAAAATAGAGACATCACTCCTAAAAAACAATTAAAAACCTTCGTAATAATCATCCATTAAAGACTTTAACCGCAATTTATTTACCAAGTTTGAAAGTAATAAATTTATAAAGTTGACTTTGAGATGCATCAAGGGTATTTTTTGATGATTTTATTTTAAAAGAGAGGTAATATTTTGTTAAACAATACAGAATTTCTAGCAAACGTTCCAATTTTTTCTGATTTGGATGCTGAGACACTTGAAAAAATTGCTAAATCAGGTGTACTTCAATCATACAAAAAAAACAGTGTCATACTATCCGAAGAAGATACAGGCTCAGCTTTATTTGTAATTGCTGAAGGAAAAGTTAAAATATCCAGATCAAGCAATGATGAAAAAGAAGTGATACTTGCAATTTTAAATGAGTCAGATTTTTTTGGTGAGATGTCGCTGCTCGATGGTATGGCAAGATCTGCAACTGTAACTTCTGTTGAAGATTCAAAACTATTTATTATTCAAAGAGCAGAATTTTTAGACCTACTTGCAAAATTTCCTGATGTTTCTGTTGCATTGCTAACTGAGTTAACAAAAAGGCTAAGAAGTGCAACTATGAAAATTAAAGCACTATCACTAAAAGATGCAGAGGGAAAAGTAGCAACTGTATTGCTACAGCTTGCAGATGATGTTGGTAAAATTCGTCAGGGTGTGGTTGAGATTGATCATTTACCTTTTCAACAAGAGTTAGCAAATATGGCAGGCACTTCCAGAGAAACCATTTCACGTACTTTGCATTCATTTGCAAAAAAGGGTTTAGTTGAATTAGATGGCTCTAAACTTAGAATAACTGATTATGAAAAATTCAAAGAAATGTTTAATTGATGTATGGATGGAAAAATTGATTTACATATGCACACATACTTTTCTGATGGGCAGCACTCACCTGAAGAACTTATCTTAAAAGTTAAAGAAGCCGGAATTGACATTATTGCAGTTACTGATCACGATACTGTTGATGGAATTCCAGAAGCTATAGAAGCCGGTAAAAAGTACGGTGTTGAGGTTATACCTGGATTAGAAATTAGTTCTGATATCAGAGACCGTGAAGTACATTTGCTAGCCTACTTTTTTAATCCAGCTAATAAAGAATTGGAAGAATATCTTAAGTTTTTTAGAGCAGAACGAATTAAGCGTGCTGTTATTATTATCCAAAAACTTAAAGAACTTGGATTAGTAATTGAATTAGAAGATGTGATGACTTTAGCCCGTAATTCAGCCGTTGGAAGACCGCACATAGCAAAAATTTTAGTAAAAAAAGGATTAGTTTCAAATTATTTTGAAGCTTTCAGTAAATATATTGGAAATGGATGCCCTGCATATGAAAGAAAGGTGCATGTTTCACCAAGGAGTGCATTCAAAATTATAAGTGATGCTGGTGGATTATCTTTCATCGCACATCCGGGGCATTTGCCGGATGCAATAATGGTTGAATTGATTGAAGCCGGATTAGATGGAATTGAAGTTGTTCATCCATCTCATTTACCGCATCAGGTAAAACATTACAGAGGAATTGTTAATGAATTTTTTCTATTAGAAAGCGGCGGCTCAGATTTTCATGGCGGGGAACGAAATGATTACTCTAATTTGGGAAAGTATTCAGTGTCATACTCTAAAATAGAAGCTATGAGAAAACAAATTTTAAGGAATACAGCATAACGATGAAAGCAATTGAAGGAAAACTTATTGGTAGTGGAAAAAAGTTTGCAATAATTTTTAGCAGGTTTAATGAATTTGTTGGCGATGGTTTACTTAAAGCTGCAAATGATTGTTTGATTAAACATGGTGTTAACGAAAATAGCATTGATATTGTTAAATTACCCGGCGCGTTTGAAATTCCTGTAACCGCTGATAGATTGGCTTCGAAAAAAAAATACGACGCTATAATTTGTTTAGGTGTAATTATCAGAGGTGCTACTCCCCATTTTGAGTATGTTGCCTCTGCAGCCAGCAATGGAATTTCTCAAGTTTCGCAAAAATATTCTATACCTGTTATTTTTGGAGTACTTACTACTGATACTATTGAGCAGGCAATTGAACGAGCAGGCACTAAAGCCGGTAACAAAGGATGGGATTCCGCATTAACTGCTCTGGAAATGGCTGATTTATTTAAATTGATTTAGGCAGATTTTTTCTACTTTTTATATTAATAATTTATTCTATTTTTATTACAACAATTGAGAAGATATCGATATAATATTTACCGTTTTTAATTATTTAGGATTTCCAATGAAAAATATCGTATCGCTCATTGTTGCATCTGTTTTAACTTTCACTTCTTATCCACAGCAGCAATCTAATTGGCAAAATTATGCTGATATGAAATCAGCAAAAGATATTACTACAACTTCAACGGGAGTTTGGACTGCCTCGAAGGGCGGGGCTTATTTTTTTAATTTAACCGATAATACTTTTACCAGTTATAGCAAATCTTCCGGATTAAATGGAACTGAACTTACAGCCATTGGAATTGATACTTATAATAAAGTTTGGTTTGGAAGTGCAAGTGGACAAATAGATGTTTATGACCCTGAAAGTAATTCATTCCGCTCTATACTTGATATTGCAAATTCCGATAAAACAAACAAAAAAATAAATGATATAACCATTTCCAGCAACACCGTATTTGTTGCAACTGACTTCGGAATTTCATTAATCGATTCAAAAAGTTTTATCTTTTATGACACTTACTTTAAATTCGGAACATTTACTTCTAACATAAAAGTAAATAACATTTTATTTTCAGCATTGATTTATGCCGCCACCGAGTCTGGTGTAGCAATTCAAAAATCAGATGCGACAAATCTATCCGCCCCAGAATCCTGGAACGTTTATGATCAAGCAAGTGGGCTTCCGACTGGCGGAACTAATGTACTATCATTTTTCAATGGAGTACTAATAGCTGGAACAAATTCCGGATTATATTCTTTTGATGGGAATAACTGGCAGCCATATTCAAGTTTAGCTGGTAATAAAATTTTAGACCTTCTTGTGATTGGTAATTCACTTAACATTCTAACGCCAACTAAAGTTCTTACTTATGATGGAATTACTTTATCTGAAATATGGACTACGGATTCACAACCGGTTAAACTTGGCTATCAAGAAAATGCAGGATTAATCGTAGCTACTAAATTGGGAATTTATTTAAATAGTAACTTTGTTTATCCAAACGGTCCCGCAGCTAATCAGTTTCCGAATATGACAGTTGATAAAGAAGGCAGCTTATGGTCAGCAAGCGGTAAAGACGTTACTGGAGTAGGAATGTACAAATATGATGGATCTGAATGGGAAACTTACGACGTGGCGCATTATCCAGATTTATTTACCAATGCCTATTACTCAATTTTTTCTTCGTCTGATAATTCTATTTATGGAGGAAGCTGGGGGCAGGGTTTTGCTAAAATCAATGGTAATGAAATTCTAAGATACTATGTGGGTAATTCTGAAATGGTTTACACTCGTAATACTGCAAACAACACAAATTTTCTTGTAATAAGCGGATTTGTTGAGGATTCAAAAAACAACATGTGGATTCTTAATTTAAACGCCGCCGATAGTAAATCGTTATACATGTTAACCCCAGATAGCGTTTGGTATTCGTTCATAAACCCTCTTGAACAGCATTCAACTTTTAGTGAAGTTGATAATTTAGTTATTGATCAGTATGGTACTAAATGGTACACAATGAGTAACGAAGGAAGTTTAGGATTATTTTACTTTAATGAGAAAGGAACATATACCGATCCTTCCGATGACGTTTATGGATACCTGACTACAAGTAATGGTTTAACAAGTAATGCAATATACAGTTTAGCAATCGATCGCAGGGGTGATTTATGGGTTGGAACAAGTTTAGGTGTTAACATAATTACAAATCTTAATACTGTTTTAAGTTCTGCAAATCCACAACTAAGAATAACAAATTCATTTTCTGTAAGACAACAAACTGTAAATGCACTTGCAGTTGATCCACTTAATCAAAAATGGTTAGGCACAAATCAAGGATTGTTTTTATTAAGTACAGACGGAACTCAATTACTGGCAACACTTGATTCTAAAAATAGTCCCTTACTTTCGGATCAAATAGAAAGTCTGGCAATAGATGAAAAAACCGGAAGAGTGTATGTAGGCAGTGCATCTGGATTAACTTCATTCGATACTCCATCAATCCTGCCTGTTGAAAGTTTTAATGGTTTAATGATATATCCGAATCCACTTGTTATAAGTGATGGCAGTAAGTTAGTGACAATAGATGGGCTAATCAGAAATACTGATATTAAAATTGTAACTGTTTCGGGAAAATTGGTACGCGAGTTTTCATCCCCTGGCGGACGCACAGCTTTTTGGGATGGACGTGATGACAATGGTGATCTTGTGAGCAGCGGAGTTTATATAATTATTGCATTTGATCAGGAAGGTAACAGTGTTGAGACCGGCAAAATAGCCGTGTTGCGAGAATAGTTTAAATATGATTGATCTTTCTAATATTTCACTTCAATTTAGCGGCAAATATCTTTTTAAAGATGTCAATTACAAGATTTCTTCCGGCGATAAAATTTCATTAGTCGGAGCAAATGGAACAGGTAAGTCTTCCATTCTAAAAATTATTGCTGGATTGCTTCAGCCAGAATCTGGTGAAGTTTTAAAACAAAAACGAATTACAATTGGATATCTTCCTCAAGATCATGTTACACACATTGGCAAAACACTTTTAGAAGAAGCATCATCAGCACTAACAGATATAATTGAACTTCAGAAAAAAGAAACTTCTTTAGCGGAAGCATTAGCAAATCCAAATCTTACAGAAGAAGAACAAATGGATCTTGCACATCAGCTTGGCGAAGTTCATCATAAACTTGATGGATTGGATTCATATTCAGCGGAATCAAAAGTTGAAAAGATTTTAATCGGACTTGGTTTTGCTGAAGAAGATTTTAGCAGATTAACAGATGAGTTTTCCGGCGGCTGGCAAATGCGTATTGCACTTGCAAAAATTCTTATCTCGCAAAATGATATTTTACTTTTAGATGAGCCTACTAATCACCTTGATATTGATTCACTTGAATGGCTTATAGATTTTCTTAAAGCTTACAATGGTGGATTGTTAATTGTATCGCACGATAAAAATTTTATTACTCAGGTTACGAATCGAACACTTGAAATCTTCCTCGGTAAGTTTTTTACTTTTAAAGGTGATTATGACGCGTATATCAAATATAAAATTGAACGTGACGAATTAACGGTTCATCAGTTTGAACAACAGCAAAAAAAAATTAAGGAAACACAAAAGTTTATTGAGCGGTTCCGATATAAAGCAACAAAGTCCAGACAGGTGCAAAGCCGAATAAAGCAGCTTGACAAAGTTGATCTTATAGAATTACCTGAAGATAAAAGTGAAATTAATATTAGATTTACTGAACCGCCTCAAAGCGGAAGAACGCCAATAAAACTAACTTCCATTTACAAATCTTATGGAGATAAAAAAGTTTTTCAGGGAATAGATTTTGAAATTGAAAAAGGAGAAAAGATTGCTTTTGTTGGACCCAACGGAGCGGGTAAATCCACACTTGCTAAAATTACAGCGGGAGTAATTGATTTTAATTCCGGTGAAAGAATTTTAGGACATAATACGATTGTATCTTACTATGCCCAGGATGTAGCTGATAATCTTAATCCCACTTTAGATATTATTGAAACTGTTGATGGTATTGCAGAAGATAAAACTGTGGGACAATTACGCTCATTACTCGGTTCATTTCTTTTTTCTGGTGATGATGTGTTTAAAAAAGTTGGTGTACTCTCAGGTGGAGAAAAAAGCAGAGTTGCACTATGTAAGATTTTGCTCACAAAAGCTAATTTTATAATTCTTGATGAACCTACAAACCATCTTGATTATACCTCAAAATTAATTCTGCAGAAAGCATTAATCGATTTTAAGGGTTCTCTTATTCTTGTTTCGCACGATGTTGATTTTTTAAGACCGATTGCCTCAAAAATTATTGATATACGAAAAGGTAAAATAAAAACATATCTGGGTGATATCGATTATTTTCTTTCAAAACGAGATTTGTCATCACTTGAAAGAGACGCTGTGGTTGTTGAGAAAAAAGAAAAAGTAGAAACAATAAATCGTAAAGATCAAAAAAGACTTGAAGCAGAATTACGCCAGCAGAAACATAATGCTACTAAGAATTTAGTTAAAGAAATTTCAAGCTGGGAAATAAAAATAAGTTCTTATGAAAATCTTATTAAAGATCTTGAACGCAAATTAGCAGACCCAAGTATTTACAGCGATGGAGATGCTGCAAAAGATATAACAAACAGGTTTAACAAAGCTAAATCTGATCTTGAACTGGCTAATAAAAAATGGGAAAAGTTAAACGAAAAACTTATAGAGATCGAATCACAATTCACTTAAGTGCAGTCCAACTTAAAGGTGGTTCCCAGTTTCCACTTTTAAACTTTAACACCTAAGAATTCTTCAGCCAACGCCAATCCTCCATAAATTGCAGCATCATCGCCAAGCTTTGAAGCAACAATTTTTACTCCTTTTTCAGCAGCATCAAAAACATGATTATGAAATTCTTCTTTAATGATAGGCATTATAAAATCACCAAGAGCTTCAATAACGCCCCCGCCAAGAACAATCATATCAAAGTTCATTAAGTTACAAACACTTCCAAGAACATCACCAATAGTTTCACAAGCTTCCGTAATTCTGTTAATTACCACTTTATCCTTTTTATCAATCGCATTTTTTAAAGCACCGCTTTTAATTCGCTGGTTAGATTTTATTAAATCTGCTAGCACACTTTTTTTCTTTAATTTTTTAACATCATAAATAATGTTGTTAACAATTGCAGTTCTGCTAGCAAGCGCTTCAAAACAACCTTTTTTTCCGCATCCGCATTTAGGTCCGTTTTTTTGTACAAGCATATGTCCAATCTCTCCCGCAACAAAATTAAATCCACGATATATTTTTCCATTAATAATTACTCCACCGCCAATTCCAGTACCAACAAATACAGCAAGCATGTTTACTGATTTTTTACCTACGCCATAGTTCTTAACTCCAAGTGCACCAAGGTTAACATCATTTTCTAAAAGAACAGGATATGGAATTAATTTTTCAAGCTCAGCTTTCATTTTATAATTCTTGATTCCAAGATTTGGCGCATGACCAATTACCCCAGTTATAGGATTAACAGACCCGGGGACTCCAAGACAAACGGCAGCAATATTTTCTTTTTTAAGTTTTGATCCAACAACAACTTTTTTAACAATTTCGGCAATATCTTTAACATAAATTTTAGTGCCGCTGTTTATGTTAGTTGGTTTTTTTTGGCGTGCAATTATTCCCTTTTCTGTGTTTAGAACAGAAGCAAGTATTTTAGTTCCACCCATATCTACACTTACAATATATTTTTCTTGCACTGTTTTCTCCTTGATTTTTCGATTCGAAGTTACATTGGAAAACTAAAAGTTATTTTTTTCTTAAACAAACGGATTTAAAATTATACTTAGGAAAATTGCTATCTTGTTGCAGTTTTTCAAAACGATTATGAATAAAGTTTTTCCATTAAAAAGATTTGGTCAGAATTTTCTGCAGGATCAGAATATCGTTAAAAAGATAATTTCTGAAATTGATCCTAAAGAAAATGAATTGATAGTTGAAATTGGGCCCGGACAGGGTGCGATTACTTCTTTATTGCTCGAAAGTAATACAAATCTAACAGCGATTGAAATCGATAAGCGTGTGATTGATGATCTGCAAGTTCGATTTATTAATTTACATTTGTTACAATCTGATTTTCTAAAACTAGACTTAAATCAGTTTACAAATTCATCCAAACAAAGAATAAGAGTTGTTGGAAATATTCCGTACAACATCACATCCCCAATTTTATTTAAGCTTTTTGAAAATAACACAATTGTGAAGGATGCAGTTTTTATGGTTCAATACGAAGTTGCAAAAAGAATGACTGCAAAAATGGGTTCAAATGATTACGGAATCCTCTCGGTCCTTCTTGAGTATTTTGGCACCACTAAACTAGCTTTTAAAGTTTCACCGAATGTCTTTTATCCAAAACCAAATGTGTATTCTGCCGTTGTGCATATTAACTTTAATGAGAAAAGAAATAATTCTGAATTTAATTTGATGTTCAAATCAATTGTAAAATCTTCATTCGGAAATCGCCGAAAAACACTGAAAAATTCGCTAAGCAATAGTATATTTGCCGAAGTAAATTTTAGCGATTGCGGTATAGATATTTCTTTGCGCGCCGAGCAGCTAAATGTTGATGACTTCATCAAACTCACTGAATTTGTCAGGAATAAATAAATATATTGTTTTAACTTATTATAGATCACTATTATCTTAATCAAACAAATATATTTTTTGTCACATTGAGCGAAGTCGAAATGTGACCATTATGATTAAAAGGTCATCCTTCGACGGAGTTTATCCCGATTCATCGGGGCTCAGGATGACAATCGGAATTTCCTTAATTTTTAATCAAAAGTTTAATTTGTTTACACAGCAGAAAAACATTCTTCAACAAAAATTTTAATGGAAAAAATTAAAACACTAATAAAAAAGTTAAAAGCATTTGATGTAGTAGTTATCAGCTTTTATGTGTTTTTAATTTTGCTTCATATAATCTTTTACGGTAAGATTGAAAATTCAATAACCTGGATATTTATAAATCTTGTTGTGATAAGTATTGCGTTCGGAATTTCATATTTAGAAGCACTAAATGATCAGAAAGTCTGGCGTATCATTCATTATTGGTACATCGCTCCAATAATCTTGCTTACATTCAGACAATTATTTTTTATGGTAAAGCCAATTCGTGTTTATGATTACGATAATTGGTTTATTACGATTGATCGCTGGATGTTTGGAACTGATCCGACACACTTTCTTTATCAATTTTCCAGCCCCATATTAACCGAGGTTCTTCAAATAGTATATGGAATGTTTTATCTCCTTCCGATTATTCTTTGTCTTTCATTATTAAAGAAGGATCGATTTGTTGCATTAGATTTTGCGCTGTTCTCCATCATCTATGGATTTTTCCTTTCTTACCTCGGATATTTTTCCTTGCCTGGAATTGGACCACGATTTACATTACACGATTTTAATACAATCAACGAAATGCTTCCCGGATTATTTCTCACAAATCATTTAAGAGAAATGACAAACACCGGTGAAGGAATTCCGTTTGGAACATTAACTCCTGCCAATGTTGTCCAACGTGATGTTTTTCCCAGTGGGCATACGATGATAACATTAATTGTAATGTATCTTTCTGTAAGACTGAGAAGCCGTAGCAGATATTTTTTCATTCCGATTGGAACGTTACTGATATTCTCGACTGTATATCTTTGGTATCATTATGTTATTGATTTAATAGGCGGATTGTTGTTTATGATTTTTTCTATGTGGAGCGGCAAAATATTTTTTAACTGGTGGAGAAAAAAAATCGGTAAAGAATTATTTGAATATGAAAAGCATTAATTACTATGAGTGAGAAAAAGAAACAAGTAAAATTAATGTTTGATAACATTGCCGGTAGATATGATTTCCTAAATCACTTCTTAAGCTTTGGTTTAGATTTTTACTGGAGAAAAAAAGCTTTAAAACTAACGGGATTAAATCCGCAATCAATTTTGCTTGATGTTGCCTGCGGGACTGGTGATGTTGCAATTCAGGCAAAGAAAATGGGTGTGCAACACATTTATGGTGCTGATTTTTCACATAATATGCTAAAGTTGTTTGATAAAAAATCAGACTGGGTTGATGGTAAACTCGTACAAATGGTCGCAGAAAAAATTCCATTTAAAAATGAATCAGTGACAAACATAACCGTTGCATTTGGAGTCAGAAATTTTTACGACATTCAGGAAGGATTTAATTCTTTCTATCGAATTTTAAAGCCAAACGGTAAAGCAACAGTCATCGAATTTCGAATGCCCTCTAACAAAATTATTAAAAGCATTTACAGATTTTACTTTAAAAATATTTTACCTGTTTTAGGTGGAATAATTTCCGGAGATAAAGCAGCTTATACTTACCTGCCGGATTCTGTTGAGGAGTTTGATGAAAAAGTAAATCTTGAAAAACTTTTAACTAATTCAGGATTTAAGGAAATCAAAAAGTATAACTTCACTTTTCAAACAGTTCAGGTTTTAATTGCAAAAAAAATGATTAATTGATATTGAAGGAATATAATTCTTCAATCACAATTGAATTTAAAGGATATGCATTTACACCAGCAAAAAAGTTTATTAATTCAGAATCTCCTTCCCACTTAATAATTCCAATGCCGTCTGCAATCCAGGAAAATGCTTCAAATCTAAGTGGCGGAGAGTTTAATCCAGTTACAAGCATCGCTTCATATTTAATTTTATATACTTCTTTTGTAACCGATTTATTTCTGAAAGACAATGTAACCGTGTCTTTTGAGATTGCTTCTGCGCTGACTGTAAAAAAGTCAAGTTGATATATCAAATAGTCTACATTTATTTTATATACAGGCCAGGTTTGGTTTATAGAAAGTGGTTGAAAAATCAATCTGTATTCAGAACTAAATGAATATCCACCTAGTAATGAATCCGGAACCAATCCTGAAAAACCGGTAGTATCGATTCCAACATAATTGAAAATACCTGTGGGACTTTTTCTGAAATATGAACTGATAATTGATTGGTTACTATTTAGTAAAAAAGTGTCGACTTTTATCTGATATGGCGTTAGTAATAAACTAGTATCACCATCATAATAACTCTTTCTTGTACCAGACTGAGCTAAACCAGTAGAGTCATAAACTAAAATATTATACACATAATTGTTACCACTGGAGTTAGGAAAGAAATCAGCACTATTATTATCAATTGGTGGTTCAGTAACCGACTCTTTACAAGCAAATGTTAATAAGATCAAAATTGAAATTTGGGAGATAGTTTTTTTCATAAATATTTTTTTAATTCTTTAAATGCGTTTAATCTATGGCTGATTTTATTCTTCTCTTCGTGTGACATTTCTGCAGTGGTTATATTGTATCCATCCGGAATAAATAAAGGATCATAACCAAATCCATTTTTACCACGAGGGTTTTTAATAATATTTCCTCTAATCTCTCCAATTGCTGATTTAATATTTTCTCCGTCATAATAAACTGCAGCACAAACAAATCTTCCGGGATGTGGTTCAGGATATTGTGAAAGTTTTTTAATTAGCTTCAAATTGTTTTGTTCATCATCTGAATTTTCTCCAGCATATCTTGCAGAGTAAATTCCAGGTTCACCATTAAGTTGAAATGATTCCAAACCTGAATCATCACCAAAACTTGGAATACCATATTTTTCAAATGCTGCTTTAACTTTTAGCTCAGCGTTTTCCAGAAATGTTGATCCTGTTTCTTCAACATTAGGATAGTCAGCAAAATCCAGAAAGGACAAAATTTCTACATCAATATCTTTTAGGATTTCTTTAACATCGTGCAGCTTGCCTTTATTTGTTGTTGCAAAAAGTATTTGTTTTTTCAATTCTGTGCTCTCTTTAAAAGTTTTTTTAACTCTTCTTTAGATTTTTGATTTAGTTCCTGCTGATCATACAAAAGTGATTTTTTATTCAGCACTTTCCACTCACCTTCTACCATTACAGAATTTACAGATTCACCTGATGACGAATAAACTATATCCGAATAAATTAATTCTTCACCACCTGAAATTGAATGAACATTTGTATTTAAATCAAGCAATACTAAATCAGCTTTCTTTCCAACCTCAATACTTCCAATTTCATTTTTCAAATGCAGAGCTTTTGCACCTTCAATTGTTGCGAGTTTAAAGACTGTTTTGGCATCCAGTGCTAATGGACCGTGAATTGGTTTTTGAATTAATGCAGCTAATCGCATTTCATTAAACACACTTAAATTGTTGTTACAAGGAGCTCCGTCAGCTCCAAGTGAAACAGAAATTCCTTTACTCAAATATTTTGGAATGTTTGCAATTCCTGATCCAAGTTTTAGATTGGATGAAGGACAATGCGAAACTCTTACATTATTCTTTTTAAGCAAATCTGTTTCCTTATCATTAACCTGTATGCAATGTGCAAGAACTGAATGATCATCAATTACACCGATTGAATCAAAGTACTCAATGTTTTCTTTATTATGTCTTCGTTTAACCTCAGCGATTTCACTTTTATTTTCTGATGAATGAGTATGGTACAAACTTCCAGCAAAATCTTTTTTCATGTCAAATGATTCTTTAAGAAGTTTTTCTGAACAGGAAAGGGCGAATCTAGGAGCAAAGCCATATTTTATTTTTCCGTTTGATGTGTTGTGATATGTTTTTGCTAATTGATAAATCTCATCAAGTTCTGATTTTGTATTTGATTTGAATTCGGGAAATAAATCGTTCTCATCAATTAAACATTTACCAGCGATTGCACGCATTCCTGAACTTTGCAATTCTTCAAATATCACTTCCTGATGACGCAGTGTTCCCATATCGAGTAATGTAGTTGTACCGCTTAACAATAATTCATTAATTCCCAATCTAACAGAAAACAAAAGAGAATTTTTATTATGTGCATTTTCATAAGGAAATATCTTTAATTGCAGCCAATTTAAAAGTTCAAGATCATCAGCTAATCCACGAAATAAAGTTTGGCACAAATGGATATGCGTTTGTACAAATCCGGGAATTAAAGTAAGATTTTCAAATCTGTAAATATTGTTTTTATATTTTTTAAAAAACTCCTCATCATTTTTTGCAATACGAATAATCTTTCCGTGTTCAATTTCCACAAAATTATTTTTGAGAATTCTATCTTTACTATCAACAGTTACAATATTTTTTGGTACAATAATCATTATTCTGTTTTTCCTTTTTCTTCAAATATGTTATCCATCATTTCAAATGCATATCGCAAATGCGGAATAACAATTGAACCGCCAACAATCAATGCAACATTAAATGTTTCCATTAACT
>JBBQSH010000035.1:0-24250 GCA_038214015.1 Ignavibacteriales bacterium
GATAAAACTATGAATGGAAATTCTTTTCCCTCACTAATTAATTTCGGTAGACCGTGTGTTTTTACCTTTTCAATATCCGTTCCTCTTTCTCCTATTCCATGCAGAAATAAGAGTAAAGGAAATTCTTTATCAGAAACTGCATAATCCTTTGGAAGATAAAGAAGATATTTTGCTGATAAATTTATTTTAACTTTTTTTTGAAAATTATGTGAAGATTGATTTTCTTGCTGCCCAAATGAAACTGAAATTATATAAAGTGATAGTAGGATTGTAGATATAATTTGCATTGATTTTTCGTTATTATTTAATGATGATATCTAAGAGTACGATTCATCTTTAGTGATGATTAATTTTTTTTATAAACTCTTACAAATTCAACTTCCATCTGAGCTGGAAATGCATTATCATCAATACCTTGAGCTCCACCCCAATTTCCACCAACTGCAAGATTTAAGATCAAATGAAATCTTTTATCGAACGGCCATTTTTCCCAGCCGGAATTTTCATTATTAAAAGTAAAATACTTGTATTGGTCAATATAAAAATCAATACGATCTGCAAACCATTCAATTGCATAAGTATGATAAGTGGATGTAGCATTAGGGATGGTTAATGATGCGGATTTTTGAGTTCCAATTGTATGATTATAAGCCTCGGTGTGTACTGAACCGTGAATAACATTTGGATTATATCCTACATGTTCCATAATATCAATTTCACCGCTTTCGGGCCAGCCGCCGTAACTCCAGTCTGATGAAAGCATCCATATTGCCGGCCAGGTTCCTCTACCTGTTGGAACTTTTGCTGACACTTCAATTCGTCCGTAAAGCCAATCACCTTTGTTCAATGATCGTAATCTTGCTGAAGTATATTCTTTTCCATCATAATTTTCTTTAATGGCTTTTATTATCAGCTTACCGTTATCTATAAATGAATTGGTTGGTTGCCCGGTATAATATTGTAATTCATTGTTTCCGCCGCCATCACCGTTAATTTCCCAGGACCATTTATCAGGATTTATGTATTGACCATCAAACTCGTCATTCCAAACTAATGTATATCCGGGAATTTCCGGAATCTGATCCGTGGGTGTTGTTGTAGAATCATCCTTACTGCAGCTTGCAAATGAAAATGAAATAATTGCAAATTGCATCAATATAATCTTTGATAATATTTTTCTTTTCATATCAGGTCCTAATATTTTTCTTTGTCACACTGAGTAGCATCGCCATCGAAGTGTGACTATAACTTTAATGAAGTAACTGTCATCCTTCGACTTCGCTCAGGATTACATCTGTTTATTAATTTTATTCAACTAATTCAAATTTTGTTTCTAATACATCAACGGAATTTGTTCCAACATAAACTTTAAACATCCCCGGTTCTGATTTAAACTTCATATCTGCAGTAGTAAATCTTAGATCTTTTTCATGAATTATAAAATCCACAGATTTTTCCTCGCCGCGTTTCAGCATAACCTTTTCAAATCCTTTTAATTCTTTAACTGGACGAGTAACACTTCCAACTATATCCTGAACATACAATTGAACAACTTCTTCACCATCAAAATCTCCGGTATTCTTAACTTTTACTGATACGACTATTGAATCTTTATCAGCTAATTTATCAGTACTTAAAGTTACATCACTATAATTAAAAGTAGTATAACTTAATCCGTATCCAAAAGGATAAAGCGGAGTTAAAGGAAGATCAAGATACTTTGATGTGTAACGATTATTTTCATTTCCCGGTCTTCCGGTATTTTTATGATTATAATATATCGGAACTTGCCCAACTGTTCGTGGAAATGTTACCGGAAGCTTTCCTGATGGATTATAATCACCGAATAAAACTTGCGCTACTGCATCTCCGGTCATTGTTCCGGCAAACCAGGTTTCCAAAATTGCATCAGCATTATCGTTAAGCCAGTTTATTGATAAAGGTCTTCCATTCATTAACACAGTAATGATTGGTTTACCTGTTTTTAGTAATTCCTTTGCCAGATCTTCCTGAACGCCAGGTAAATCAAGAGAAGAACGACTGTAGGCTTCACCGCTCATGCTTCTGCTTTCTCCAACACAGAGAATTATCACATCCGCATCCTTTGCTTTATCAACGGCTTCTTTAAAACCATCTTTAGATGGATCAGTAATTTTACATCCTTCAGCATAGAGTATTTCGGATTTATCACCAACGTATTTTTTTAATCCTTCTAAAACTGATGTAACATCTTCCGCAATACCCAAAGCATTCCATTCTCCAAGAGGATCCAGTTTTGAATTCGCAAGTGGACCTATGACAGCAATCTTTTCATAATCCTTTTTTAGCGGAAGAAAGTTATCTTCATTTTTCAATAAAACGAATGAACGCTTTGCAACATCAAGTGATGCGTTTTTAATTTCGTTTGTCATTATGTTTTTTTGCTCACGCTCTTTGCTGCAATAACGAAACGGATCATCAAATAATCCAAGCATAAATTTTATTCTTAAAATTCTTTTTACCGATTCATCAATTACAGATTCTTTTACTTTGCCTTCTTCAACAAGTTCTTTTAGATGGGTTATGTATGATCTTGATTCCATATCCATATCTAATCCAGCATTTATAGAAATTTCACCGGCATGTTTTAGATCAGAAGCAAAACCATGTGGAATCATTTCTCCAATTGAATTCCAATCACTAACAACAAATCCTTTAAAACCCCATTCTTCTCTCAAAATATCCGTTAACAAATATTTACTTCCGGATGCAGGTATTCCGCCAATCTCGTTAAAAGAAGCCATCAATGTTAGTGCTCCTGCTTCAACTCCTGCTTTGTATGGAGGTAAATAAATATCTCTGAAAGTTCTTTCAGAAAAATCGACTGTATTATAATCTCTTCCACCTTCGGCACCACCATATCCAGCATAATGTTTTACACAGGCTATTATATTTAAATTAGAAAGATTACCTTGATAACCACGAACACGAGCAGCAGCCATCAATGAACCTAAATAAGGATCTTCTCCGCTTCCTTCCATAATTCTTCCCCAACGAGGATCGCGTGCGATATCAACCATTGGAGAAAATGTCCAATGTATTCCTGCAGAAGCTGCTTCGATTGCCTGATAATGAGCAGACATTTCAACTATTTCAGGCTGCCAAGTAGCGGCTTCTCCGAGAGGAACAGGAAATGTTGTTTTAAATCCATGAATAACATCCAATCCAAAGATTAACGGAATTTTTAATCGTGATTCCTCTACTGCAACTTTTTGTAACTCATAAGTAAATTCTGCTCCGATTGCATTAAGAAACGAACCAATCTTTCCGTCTCTGATTAATTCCTTGTAGTCATTGGGCACAGATACTTTTACAGTTGGTCCCCAGCCAATTCCAAATGAAAGTTGGTTTAACTGTCCGATCTTTTCTTCAAGCGTCATTAATGCAAGTACGGAGTCAACTCTAGCGGCAATCCTTTCTTCATCAGATTGTTTAATCGGAAGATTTACAAATCCGCTTAAAGTAATCATCATTAGACTAAAGAAAACAATAAAATATTTTTTCATTTTATTTCCTCTGTATTACAA
This sequence comes from Ignavibacteriales bacterium, assembly GCA_038214015.1. Lineage (GTDB taxonomy): Bacteria > Bacteroidota > Ignavibacteria > Ignavibacteriales > Ignavibacteriaceae > IGN3. Next base: position 3,567 of record JBBQSH010000035.1, read on the forward strand.
GTATAATTTAATAGGTTAATCCAAATCCATAAGGAAAAAGAGGATCGTAATTTGCATCACCATAGTTTATAGGAATTTGATTCATTGCTCTTGGCCAACTATGAGATAATTTGCCTTTAAAATTGTAATCCCCGAAAAGAACATCTGCGATTCCTTGTCCTTCTGTTCCCGGAAGCCACGCAGCAACGAATGCACTACAATCGGCAAGTTCATTTGTAATAATCATAGGTCTGCCGGAAATCAGAATAACTACGTATGGTATTCCAGCATTTTTGATATTATTTATTGTAGTAATATCTTCTAATGAAAGTGACAAATCGGTTCTATCGCCATTACCTTCTGCATAGGGAGTTTCTCCAACAACAACGATTGCAATATCAGCCCCCAGTGTACTGCTTCCATTAAATGAATAGCTAACAGTAGTTGAACTTGAAACCGAGTTTTTTATTCCTTGATATACTGTGGTTCCGGTAGTTATATCTCCGCTACTTCCTTGCCAGGAAATTGTCCATCCGCCGCATTGATTACCAACATCAAGTCCGTTTTTTCCTGCAACAAGTATATGATTTATGTTTTTGGAGAGTGGTAGAAAATTATTTTGATTTTTAAGAAGCACTAAAGATTCTCTAACACATTGTCTGGCGACAAATCTGTGTGCAGCAGAACCAACAGTTGGGGTTAAACTTCTATCAGTGAACGGTTTTTCAAAAAGTCCAAGTTCAAATTTTACAGTTAGGATTCTTCTTACAGCATCATCAATGCGTTCAATTGAAACTCTATTTTCATTAACTAATTCTTTTAGATATTGAATGAACTCTATGTAATTATTCGGAACCATAACCAAATCAATACCAGCATTAATGGAATTTTGAATATCACTTTTATAATCGCCGGGCAATTGATCAATACCTTGCCAGTCTGAAACAACAAATCCTTTAAATCCAAGTTCACCCTTCAGAACATCAGTTATCCAGTATTTACTTCCGTGCATTTTCTGTCCGTTGATACTGCTGTAAGAAATCATAATGGATTTTACGCCAGCATTAATTGCGGAGACATAACCTTGCAAGTGCAAATTTCTAATAGTTTGTTCATCTGCAACAACATTACCTTGATCATCGCCACCTTGTGTTCCACCATCACCAAGATAATGTTTTGCACAAGCAAGAATATTTCCATAATCTGATAAACTAGTTCCCTGATAACCACGAACCGTTGCATCTGCCATGGAAATTGATAGTTCTGCAGTTTCCCCAAATCCTTCATAAGTTCTGCCCCAGCGTTCATCTCTTACAGTTGCAATACATGGTGCAAATGTCCAATCTATTCCTGTACCGGCAACTTCTTCAGCAGTAGCTCTTGCAGCTTGTTCAATAAGCTGCGTATTTCTTGTACAGCCTAATCCAATATTATGCGGAAAGATAGTTGCGCCATAAACATTGTTGTGTCCGTGTACTGCATCGATGCCATATATAAGAGGAATTTTTAATCTTGTTTGAAGTGCAAAATTTTGAAAGTAGTCATACATATCCGCCCAGCCTTGTGCAGAATTTGTTGATGGTGCTGAACCACCTCCGCTAAGCAGTGAACCAAGATAATAAGTTTTTATGTCAGTGATATTTTGTAATGCACCACGTTCTGCCTGTGTCATTTGTCCAATTTTTTCCTCAAGTGTCATTTGAGAGATTAGTAAATTAACTCGTTCTGATATTGAAGGAAGTTGATCATTGGGTGAGCTAGGTTCTTCTTTACAACTCCACAACATGATTAAAGAAATAACCAGTATAAAAAAATAAAGTTGATTCAATATTTTAATCATTTAGTTTCTTTAGAGAAAAGCTCCTCAAGTTCTTAGTAATGAATTTTATTACTAAGAAGTAATACTCATTTAACAAAAAATATTTTCAGCATCTAAAATGAAATTATATACTAAACTGTAATTTCTAACAGCTTAATCATTTCATTCCAGATTAATGCTGCTGCACCTAGTACAGCGCTGTTGCCTTCAGGCAGACCTGAAGGTAGAATTTTTACTTTATTCTGAAATACATGGAATAAATTTTCTTCCATAGATATTTTTGTCGGAGCGATTATCATATTTCCGGCAAGTGCCAATCCACCAAATAAAATAATTGCTTCGGGGCTTGTAACTGCAACAGCATCAGCAAGCTTTAACCCAAGTACTTTTCCGGTAAACTCAAAAGCTTCTTTTGCTATTTTATCACCTGCAAGTGCAGATGTATAAATCATTTTAGATTCAAGGTCGTTGTAACTAATATTTCTAAGTGCGCTGTCTTCGTTTGAGTTTGCAAGTAATTCCATAACTGTGCGTTTGATACCTGTTGCGGAAGCATAAGTTTCCAAACAACCTTTTCTGCCGCATCCGCACTGCCTGCCGTTAGGATCATAAACTGTATGCCCAATTTCTCCGGCAAATCCATCTGATCCGTAAACTAACTTTCCATCAACAACAACACCGCTGCCTAAACCGGTACCGAGTGTTATTACAATAAAATCTTTCATTCCTTTTGCGGCGCCAAAAAGCATCTCACCAATTGCAGATGCATTTGCATCATTTGTAATCGCAACGGGAACATCATAATATTGTTTTAATATCTCAACAACATTTACAACACCCCATTTTAAATTTGGTGGATTTTCTACTGTTCCTCGATAGTAATTTCCATTTGGTGCACCAACACCAATTCCTTTTAAAATACATCTATCAGAAATGGAATTATATATTTTTTCAATTTCCGGGTGCAATCTTGCAAACAGATCAGCCGCACTGTTGTGTGCTTTTGTTTGAATGGATGAATCTGCAATGCAATTTCCGTTTACATCAACAAAACCAAACGCAGTGTTTGTACCGCCTACATCAATACCTAATGCTACTTCAGTTTTCATTTCAATTAAGCCTTAACAGTTTTAAAGGATGGGATATGACCTTTCATACCATAGAATGCTATATACATATAGCACAGTACAGGCAAAATGAAAGCGTGATGAATGCCAATATTATCGGCTAATAAACCCTGAAGTAAGGGAATAATTGCACCGCCTACTATTGCTGTACAAAGTATTCCTGAACCTTGTCCTGTATGTTTTCCTAATCCAGCAATTGAAAGAGTAAATATTGTTGGGAACATAATTGAGTTAAATAATCCAACAGATAAAATACTCCACATTGCAAACTGCCCGTTTGTTAGCATAGAAATAACAACAAGTGATGCTGCAGTAAATGCAAGTATTGCTAAAGTTCTACCGGGTTTTTGTTTGCCAAGATTAAATGCAATAAAGTTAACAGCTACCAATGCAAGAAATGTTAAAGTCTTACCCAAACCTGATAGAGTAAATGTTGCAAGGTTCTGATATTCTTTGGTTACATAAAGTGCAAGCACCAAGGCAAGCACAAAAACAAGTGCTGCATAAATATTTTTCTTTTTTGTATTTGTCATTCCTGAAAGTGTTATTGAACCGAAGAACCTGCCTATCATTGCGCCGCCCCAATAAAGCGCAACATAAGTGCCTGCCTCAGCTTCGGGCATATTAACTAATTCTTTAAAGTAGTTAACTAAAAAACTTCCGATTGCAACTTCACCACCTACATAAACAAAAATTGCCACAGCACCTAAAACCAAATGTTTATATGCCCAGGCACTTTTATGATTATCATCATTGTTAATTCCATCGCTATTACTTGATGATTGTGTTGCTGCCTCTATCTTAGGTAATTTGAAGAGGGCGAATATTATTGCTATACCTACAAGCATTGCAGTAAGAATTAAATATGGAGTTTGAACTGAACTTGCTTCAATAAGTTTATAAGTCTCAACATCAGTCATACTCATTTTAGCTAATTCATCTGCACCTTTAACAGCAATTGAAAGAATGAGTATTGATCCAAAAATTGGAGCGATAGTAGTTCCGAGTGAATTGAAAGCTTGTGAAAGATTTAATCTGCTTGATGCTGTTTCCGGTTTTCCTAAAATTGCTACGTAAGGATTTGCTGCAACTTGTAAAAGTGTAATTCCCGAAGCAAGAACGAAGAGAGCTAGTAGAAATATTTCATAAGAACGGTAACCAGCAGCAGGATAAAATAAAGCTGTTCCTATTGCGGCTATTAATAAACCTAAGATTATTCCAGTTTTATAACCAATCTTTTCAACTAATATTCCTGAAGGAAGAGATACGATTGCATAGGCAGTAAAAAATGTAAACTGCACAAGCATTACTTGTGTGTAGCTCAATTCAAAAATTGCTTTTAAATGAGGAATGAGAATATCATTTAAGCAGGTTATAAATCCCCACATAAAAAACAATGAAGTTAAAACGACTAATGCAGGTGTATAATTAGCATTGCCATTGTTAGCAATTTTGCCTGTTGTGGTTGAAGGAGATGAAACCGCCATCAGTTACTCCGGGAATTGTTAAAAAAGTATTGTTAATAAAAATTGACACATTAAAACTACTACATAAAAACAAAAGCTTGTCCAATTATTATGCCCAATATTGAATTTTTAAACCTGCTCTCCTGTGTATCTAACGAGATTTTTTGGATAGCTGCATTTATTCTCTTATTATTTTAATAAACAAAGCTTATTAAATTGATAAGCAGTTGCACATTATTTAATGTTTTTGGTATAAAATCTTTGTGAGATAAATTCTATATTTATACAGTTAATAATCATAAAATAAACTCATTCAATTGGCTCAGGATATTGATGAACATTGAGAAAATATTTTATATAATTCTAAGTACGGTACTTGTCACGGTATTTATTCTGTTTACGTTTATATTTTCACCTAACCAATTCAATTCAGAACATCCATCTAAACAAAAAACTATTTACTTTGTAGATCACATTTCATCAGCTCATCAAAAGGTAATTGATTTATTTAATGAAAAGAATAAAGGTTCTTTGCGAGTAGAAACAATAAATCTTTCATTTGAAAAATTCAGTACAAACGAACGCAAAGAACTTTTGGCAAGATATTTAAGAAGCAAGAACAACAGAATTGATATTTTTTCTGTGGATCAGATTTGGGTTCCGAGATTTGCAAGATGGGGTGTGCCGATACAGCAATATTTAGACAGCACAGAGATTAATTCAGTTATCCCAAACGCGTTGGAAACCTGCTATTATAAGGATTCGCTGGTTGCCGTACCTTTATATATAGACATTGCTCTAATGTTTTACAGAGATGATCTGCTCAGAAAATTTTCTGATTACCCGGAATTGAAAAAACAGATTGATGAATCAATAACCTGGGAAAAGTTTATTGAGTTAAGTAAAAGATTTAACATCAATTCAAATCCGTTTTATATTTTTCAGGCGGATGATTATGAGGGTTTGATATGTTCGTTTACAGAATTAATGGCAAATCAAAATAATCCGGTTGTAGATGCAAACGGTAATTTAGAATTAGATACACCGGAAGGTAAAAAATCGCTGCAGCTTCTTGTTGATCTTGTTAACAAGCACAATGCTTCACCAAAGAGTGTTACTTACTTAAAAGAGAATGAAAGCTATAACCTCTTTGCAAAAGATAATGGTGTATTTATTAGAAGCTGGCCGAGTATGATTGATGATGATAATGAATTTATGTCAGATGAAATGAAATCTAATTTAAGAATGGCTCCAATGCCTCATTTTAAGGGATCAAAACCAGGTTCTGTTTACGGCGGCTGGAATCTGATGATCTCAAAATTTTCAGAAAGAATTCCTGAAGTAATAAAGTTTACGAAGTTTTTATTAAGTAAAGAATCACAAATAATTATGTATGAAGAAGGCGGATATCTTCCAACAATTAAAACACTTTATGAAGATGAAGAGTTTATCAAAAAACATCCTGAATTTGAATTCTTTAAAACACTGTACAAAACAGGAATACACAGACCTTTTTTAGAGAGCTATACAAACGTTTCAGATGTTTTATCTTTCTATTTAAATAAGGCTATTAAACTTGAACTCTCAGTTGATGAAGCCCTTAAAGAAGCAACTAAAAAAATAAATGAAAAAGCAATTTTAGTTAAATGATTTTATTATGAGTGAAAAAAGATTTTTTGAAAAAATAAAAGAGTATCATTTTGAGTTTAAGCACGTTACTGTGCTTTTTATAATTCTGTTTGCTTTTCAACTTATTGTTTCATTCATTAACAAAGCGGCGGTAAAAAGTTTTTTAAGTACAACGCAGGAGTGGTATCAGAAAGATTCAGCAGAAGAAATTGCAAATCTTACAACAACATCATTAGAACTGGTAATTGAATCAATTGATACTAAAGCCCAGGTAAGTAAGGATGATGAAAATAAAGTTATTCAGGCTTTTAATATTATATTCAGTCAACAGCAGCTTAAACACAATATACAAGGACTTTACATAATTGGTCGGCTTGGGGATGAAGTTTATGCTATTGATGATGGCAGAGCTTTATACAAGTTTCTTTTGGATCACAACAAATTAGAACAGCCTGTTGATAACAAGAAAAAAGAAATAGTTGAGATGTATAAAAAGATTGAATCTGAGTTAAGTTCTAAAGAACAGATAAAAAGTATAATCACCGATAAGAAAACATTTAATATTTTTGTTCCGTTTGTTTTAAGAGGAGAGTACATTGGTGCAATTTATATGCAGAACACTCCTGATTTTAGTTTTATCAGCAACCAGGTAATAAGCAACTATGATGAAACTTCTGTTATTTATCTTTCGCTTATTTTGTTTGGATTGCTTGCGATGTATTTTATTTCATCCTACACAGTTAAGGAAAGAGATGATACGCAAAAAATGCTTTTTGATGAGCACGAGACTAATTTAAAAAAACAAATCAATTACGATAAGGAATTAGTTTTTACAAAAAGAATTTATCACACGCACCACAAAGCTGAAAAGATAATGGGATTTATAAAAGAAGATCTTCGAACTTTATCTGCAGAAAATATAAATGAAATTAAGTACCGTGTTTCAAAGTATTCAAATTTTATTTCTCGAGTAATTTATGATATGAAATGGTTTGATCCGCCTTTGCAGACGATACGCAATCAGATGTTCCATACTAATTTGAATGAAGTAATAAAATTTATTGTTGAGAATATCTTTTTAAGGATAACATCCAAATCGAATGCTTATGAAATTAAGATGGAAACTGATTCTAATATGCCTCTTGTTCCAATTAATGAATTTGTAGTTTGGGAAATTATTGAGCCACTTATACAGAACAGTATTGATCATGGCGGCGAAAACAATATTATTATAAGATGTAAAACAAACTATGATGAACAGAGCAATAAATCTTATATAATTATTGAAGACAATGGTATTGGTATCAATCGCAATCTTTTAAATATTAATGAAAACGGGATTAAAAATCTCTTTCTTGAAAATATCACCTCTAAAGAATCAGGATTGCAAAATTCTGGTTATGGATGTTACATCGCATATGAGATTTCTAAAAGGTGCGGATGGGAAATTGATGCGGAAAATTTAAGTGAAGGCGGATGCCGATTTACAATAACAATCACTAACTAAACGGAAAATGTGAAATGATATTTGATGGTAAAAAAATAAATCTACTTCTGATTGAAGATGAAGATTATGATGTAAGAAGAGTTATGAATACCGTTAAGCCTTTTGAAGAGCGAATAAAAGTTCTTGATATTGTTTCAAACGGAATGGCTGCTCTCGAATTACTTCAAAGCAAAAAAGGTAAGTTTGATGTTGTGATAATGGATTATCAAATTGCCGGCGGTTTAATGGGTGAGAATCTCATAACAAAGATTAAAGAGATCGATACTTCTGTCCAGATAATTGTAATAACAAAAATGACTATCAATCTTTCTGATTACAATTTTGCGAATAAACTTATTAAGGCAGGAGCCTTTTGGTATTGTACAAAATATCCCGGTGATATTGAAGAGTTTATCTACCAGCCAACAGATTTTATACTAAGTATTTTTAACGCACATCAAAAATGCTTACTTGAGCGCGAACGATTTAGATCATACCAAAAACTTCATAAAAATGTTGAAGATACTTTATTACAGAAAAAGATTGTTGGCGAATCTCCTATAATGACTGAGTTAAAAGGAGAAATTAAAAAGTTTGCACAGAGTAATGTTAATACACTCATCAGGGGTTCATCAGGGACAGGGAAAGAACTTGTAGCATTCAATATTCATTACACAAGTGATCGTAAATATGAAAACTTTGTGATAATAAACTGCGGAAGTTTGCCAAGCCAGTTAGTAGAAAGTGAATTGTTTGGTTATGAAAAAGGTGCATTTACCGGTGCGGATAAAAAGAAACTCGGTCTGTTTGAAATTGCAAATCACGGGACAATATTTTTAGATGAGATTACAGAACTGCCATTGCCTGCGCAAGTAAAATTACTTCGTGTAATTCAGGAAGGTGAAATCGAAAAGATAGGCAGAACGGAAAAAATAAAAGTTGATGTTAGAATAATAGCTGCAACAAACAGGAATGTTGAAGAAGAAGTAAAAGAAAAAAGATTTAGAGAAGATCTTTATTACAGATTAAATGTACTTCCAATTTTTGTTCCAGATCTTAAAAAACGCGTTACAGATATTCCGCTATTGATTGATTATTTTTTATCGAGCATAAGTATTGATATGAGCAAGGACAAACCCGAAATTCCTGAAGAAACAATGAAAGTATTCTTAAATTATGAATGGCCGGGTAATGTAAGAGAATTAAAAAATGTTGTACAGAGAATGCTTTTCAGTTCTGAGGGAAGAATAACTCCGCTTCTTGCAAAACGTGCACTTGGAATTCAGGAAACAATACCTGAAGCAAACGAATTTGGTTTTGGAGATATATTTAACACCGAAAATATTCTTCCATTAAAAGACATGGAAAAAGTTTTACGCGAAAGATATTTTAAATTTGTTAGAGTTAATTCTGATTCAGATACTGACGCCGCGAAAAAATTGGGGTTAGCTCCGCCAAACTATTACAGGATGGCAAAAGAGTTAGGATTAAAGAAAAATGAATAGTAAGAAGTCTGATTTATTATTTTAATAGTTAGCGATTATTACTTTAATAACTCAATAATAATATTTTTCAGAATCATTCCTAATTGCCATAAAAATAGAATTACTTCTCTTGTAAAATCTGGTACATTAATTGCACAATTTTAATTATTATTTTCCTTTGTATAAATTAACTCTCGTATAACCGAAGAGGAGAACTATGAAAACTATTAAAATAAGTTTTACCACTTTTCTGTTAATATTTATTTTTAACACATCATCAAACCTACAGGCTCAGGTAGCGTCTTTAGAAGCAACAATGAGTTTAAAACAAGTTGATGGAATCAGAATTCCTTTTCAGAATGGATTTGCTGTCCCAACTTTTGAAAAACAAGATAGACAAATAATCGATCTCAAAGGAGAATGGAAAAAGCAAAGGTTCGCCGCGGATGACAATATCACCTTAAAAAAACGTGATGCAACTGGTTATCAAAGTTTAATAACTGAAGCAGCAGGAAGGGAATCATCCTCTTATGATGATAGCGGATGGCCTGTAAAAAATCTTCCCGCAGTTGAAAATACTATGAATCAGTATCCGTCAGTTCCTGAATATTATGAAGACGGTGTATGGTATCGTAAAAATTTTACGGTTGATTCTGCAGTAAATGGAAAATTTATTAAGCTTATGTTTTATGCTGTTAATTATGTTGCAGATGTTTGGATCAACGATGTTTATCTTGGTTATCATGAGGGCGGATACACTCCATTTGCATTTGATGTATCCTCGGCACTTAATTATGGCGGCAACAATGTTATTGTAGTTAGAGTTGATAATCCTGCCTGGGGAAGCAGAAATGATATTGTACCTTATACCCGGTGTGATTGGTTTAATTATACGGGTATTATTCACGATGTTTTTTTTGAAATTTCGGAGCCAATATCTGTAATCAGAGCGAATATAGTTCCTCAAAATATCAATGGTGATATTCAGACAACAGTTGTTCTGTATAATACTAGCGGAAGCGATCAAAATGTTGATGTAACTGTAGAAGTTTTTAATGCGGATGTAAATTCCGGAAATATTAATAGCGAATTCACTTCTAATCTTATTGGAACTTCAGCGTCTCTCTCTGGAGTAAATCAAAATTCTTTTACAATTAAAGATGATTCTGCAAAAGTATGGCGTACAAATCTCACAGTTAACAATCCAAACTTATGGTCACCTAAAAATCCAAATTTGTATGTAATGAAGGTTACTATAACACAAGGCGGTAATACTGTTGATGAATATTATACTCAGTTTGGAATTCGAACTGTTCACACGAATGTGGATAAAGTTTATCTTAATAATAATCCAGTTTTCTTTACAGGAGTTGCACGCCACGAAGATCATCCGGTTTTTGGAAGAAGCCTTCCTGCAGATTCAATTTATTCTGATATGCTTAAAGTAAAAGATATGAATGCCACTATGTTAAGAACAGCACACTACCCAAATCATCTTTATACATATCAGCTTGCAGACAGACTTGGGATTACGATAGTTGAAGAAATTCCGGTTTGGTGGTTTGATACTGCACTTGCCTGGATAATTCAAAATAATGCAAGAAAAATTCACGAACAGATGTTCCGCGAAATGGTATTTAAAGATTACAATCGCCCTTCAGTTCTTTTATGGAGTACTACTAATGAATGTTTGGATGTAGATAACAGAAAAAACTTTATTACAAAAGTAAATCAGGATTTAAATTTTAATTATCCAGATGGACGATTAATAACTCAATCAGCAGCGGCAGATAGACCAGGACCTGACGATCCATCTCAAGCTGCTTGTGATGTTGCTGGATGGACAATGTATTTTGGAATATTTCATGGTGGAACATATTATGAAGGTACGCGTTACTTTTTAGGCTATGCAAATTTAGCATACCCGGAAAAACCAATTTTAGATACAGAGTTTGGTTACTGGTCAGGTGAATTAAATGCACCTGCAGGTCAGCAGGCACAGGTTACGGTGTTCAATGAAACATTTGATGCATTCACTTTTAGAGCCTCAGTTATCAGACCGGACGGAACTTATCGTGATGGCGGATATTTGATGGGTGTTACCTGGTGGTGCATTTTTGATTGGTATTCACATCAGCACCAAAATGGATTTCAGAGTATGGGATTGTATAGAATGAATCGCGATACCTTAAAATTAGTGGGTACAACATTAAAGAATGCATATGAACCTTATTACAATATTGGCGGAATGGTAACCGATCTTGGCGATGAAGAAAAACTTTCGGTTCCGATCAATTATAATCTTGAACAAAATTATCCAAATCCGTTTAATCCTGAAACAGAAATTAAATTTGATATTATGAACAGTGGGTTTGTATCGTTAAAGATTTATGATATACTCGGAAATCTTGTTCAGGAATTAGTTAATAAAGAAATGAATGCTGGTAGTTACAAAGTGAATTTTAATGCAGCAAACCTTGCAAGCGGAGTCTATATATACAAATTACAATCAGGTAGTTTTATAAATTCAAAAAAAATGGTACTGCTCAAATAAATTTTCAGTAATAAAAACTATTTGATAATAAAAATTCTTATTAGACACGATTCACTTTTGGATCGGGTTTTTTATTGATAAATAAATATCGAAAAAAACTGCTATATATGTTTTGGATGAATTCAGTTGATGAAATCATTTGTTCCTGAAGATTAATCCTTATTAAAATAATAAATTACACTTATCAATTTAATAAGCAAAAAATGAAAGCAATTTTGTTAATACTCTAAAAAGAATATACTTTAACTTTTTTTGATAAAATTGTACGGCACTATTTGTGTGTAGGTAATTATTTTTAATGGACTATTTTATACAAAAGTGTCTACCATTTTCAGCGAAATAGATTTATTAGTATTAGTTGCATACTTAATTATTGTATTAAGTTTGGGATTCTATTACTCCCGCCGCAGTGATGAAAACTATTCTGATTATTTTTTAGCCGGCAGAAACATCGGCTGGTTTACGGTTGGTGTTTCAATCTTTGCAACTAACATTTCAAGCGAACATTTCATCGGTCTTGCCGGATCAGGATCAACAAGAGGATTGGCTGTTGGACAATTTGAGTTGATGGCAATCTTTACTTTAATCTTTTTAGGCTGGATACTTGCACCAATTTACTTGAAATCGGGTGTTGTAACAGTACCTGAGTTTTTAGAAAAAAGATTCGATCGAAAAATCAGAAAGATGTTTGCAGGATTTTCAATTGCTATTTACATCTTTACAAAAATACTGGTTTCGCTTTTTGCTGCAGGATTATTGTTCTATAAAATCTTTGGTTTAAACATTTACGCTTCTTCAATAATAATTGTACTTATAACAGGACTTTACAGTGTTACCGGTGGTGCAAGTGCTGTAATGCGCACTCAATTATTCCAGGGTCTTATTCTTATTCTCGGCGCTGTAATACTTTCTGTCTTTGGACTAAATGCAGTTGGTGGATTTAGCGGACTGGAAGAAAAACTCCCTGCTGATTTTTTTAATATGTTTAAAGCAGTTTCCGATCCTGATTTTCCGTGGACGGGAATTTTATTTGGAGCCCCTATAATTGCTTTTTGGTATTGGTGTACTGATCAATACATTGTTCAAAGACTATTCAGTGCAAAATCCGTTAACGATGCAAGAAGAGGAACATTATTAGCAGCATTCCTTAAAATACTACCAATCTTTATTTTAGTTTTACCCGGCTTAATTGCAGTCGCACTGTATCCTGAGGTAAAAGGTGATGAAGCATATTCGGCTTTAGTTGCTGGTGATTTGCTTCCGATTGGATTGAAAGGAATTGTTGTTGCCGGATTACTTGCAGCAATAATGTCATCACTGGCAGGAGCGTTTAACAGTACTGCTGTTCTTTTTACAAATGATTTTTATAAAACGCGCAATCCGCAGGCGAACGAAAGAAAATTGGTTTTAGTTGGAAGATTAACAACAACCGCAGTTGTTGTTGCTGCAATATTAATTGTACCTCTTGTCAAAATTATAAGTTCACAGATCTATTTATTTCTGCAAAGTGTGCAGGCTTTCGTTAGTCCACCCATAACTGCAGTTTTTTTGTTTGGATTATTTTCAAAAAAAATAAATTCAAAAACTGCACTAATAACTTTAATTATCGGAGAAGCAATCGGATTTAGTCGTTTACTGTTAGAGATTGTTAGTAATCTTGGTGTGCAGCTCCATCCGGCACTCATCTGGATACTAGGAATTAATTTTCTTCACTTTGCAATATTCCTTTTTGTCGTTAGTCTAACAATAATATTAGTTCTAAACTTTTATTCGGTTAGAGCTACAAATGATTTTATAAATAGTATACAATCTTCATTAACGGAAAGTTTGCAGGAATTAAAAATCAATTTTTCAAATATTAAAACTGTGCACGGATTAAAATCTAATTTTCTATTATCTGCATTTATCCTAATGATTATTATCGGACTTTGGAGTATTTGGTATTAAACAAAAACAATTAATTAACTTGTTCAAGAACAAACAGAGAGAGGTAGTATGAAAAATTTGCTAATAGCCGTTTTTATTTTTCTGATGGCTGGCACATTCGTTTCTCAAGCACAGCAAGTGGTCGATAATTTCGATTCATCGGCTGTGAACAATGTTTATCTGAAAATCAGTGAGGGAGCCCCTACAACGATGATCTACACTGATGATTATACTGATTTTCAGGAAGGAACCGGATCATTTAAAGCGGATATTAAAGTTGGAGCTTTTCATGATTGGGGATCATATGCTGAAATCCAACATGCTGCACCGGATAGTGGATATCTTGATTTTTCAGGGTTCGATTCATTGAGTATATGGATTAAAGTTTACGAGCCGGCTACTGCACCGGCAAATATGGTTTTCAGAATTCAATTCAGAGATCAACCATCTCCTTCAGATCCTGTTGAGCAGTACGTTTATGAAAACGCTGCTACACTAGATGCTGCAACCGGATGGTACAATCTTAGATTATCATTAGGTCAAGTAGAATCTGATGGAAGTGTAAATCCTAATGATCAAGGTTTTGTTATTACACCATCAAGCTGGGGATTACCAAAAAACAACGAAATACTTGACTATGATAAGATTCTCACTTATGGCCTTACTGTTGTAACAACTGTGAACGCTGCAGATTCAGTTCTAGTCGGTTTTGATAATATGGAAATGTTCAGTCCAAAATCTTTACCAGCCATTGTTTTTAATGGGATTGCTTTTGGTCCTTCAATAGTTCAACCACCATGGTCATGGGGTCAATCTACTATGGAAGTTGAAATTGGCGCAGGTCCATTACCCAATACTAATGCAATAAAATGGGTTCAGGGTAATGAATGGAATAATGGCTGGACAGGTATCGGTGCAAATGTTGCCCCTGCATTCGATCTTGCAGTTGCATGGCAGCAGGATAGTGTTCAATTTAAAATGAAATGTGAAGAAGGCGTTGGTGCATTAAGAATGCAGTTTGAAGGCGGCGGTGGTAAGGTAGGCTCAGTCTTTACACCAACTGCGGATAACCAATGGCACGATTATAAACTGCCTCTTAGAGAAATGGTTTATCAGGATGGAACAACCGGGTTTGATTCTTCTGCTGTCACCGTAGTTGGTTTAATGGCCGAAGAATCTGGTATCGCAGGGAAAGTAATTTATATAACAGATTGGTGGACTGGTAATCCTGAATTTGATGTTGTTCCTCCATCTGCACCTTTAAATGTTTCTGCATTTGCTGGTGATAAACAAAATATTATTACCTGGGATGATGTACCTGGTGAAACCGGTGAAAAATATGATGTTTATTACAGTGAAAATCCAATAACTGATATTACAAATGTTGGAGTTGTAAAGTTTAACATTCCTGAAAATAATCAGTTGGCATCTCATGTATTATTGTCTCCAATTACAGATCAGAGTACTACTTATTATTATGTTGTTGTGTGCAAAGATGCGTCAGGAAATCAGAGTATAGTTAGTAATAATTCGCCTGCTGTCACTAATATGGCAAAAGGAGTTACTACAATTTCTCTTACTGCACCCACATTTGTTGCTGATGGTGATTTGACTGAATGGCAGTCAATCACACCATTCAGAATGTTTCCATCTGATGGAAGCGGTTATATAGTTACAAACACAACAATTAGTGGTGATGCAGATTGTTCTGCAAACGCATGGGTAGCTGTGGATGCAACTTATTTATATGTAGCTTTTGAAGTTTTTGACGATATTTTTGTACCCGATGCACAAGCACAGTCATATCTAAATGATGCTCCTGATATTTATTTAGGATTATATGATTGGCGTGGCGCTCCTCATACAACTTACAGAAGAGGTGCTGAACCAGATTATCATTTTAGATTTGCTTTTAATAGAGTATTGATGGATAACCTTGGTGGTGTAACGCTAGATACTCTTGGTGAGAATTATTATTTCGGAGAAGCATTCGGTTCAGGTTACAGAGTTGAATACAGAATTAGTTGGGTTGATCTTGCTGTAGTTGGCAACGATGATGTATTTGTGCCAGTTGAGGGATATAGAATCCCAATTGATTTTTCAATAAATGATGCAGATGCAACTAACTCAAGAGAAGGAATCTTAACATATTCAATTAACAATGAAGATCTATCATGGGGTGATGTATCCAGATGGTCTCATACCTGGATTGGTGCTCTTTGGAATCCGGTTGGTGTTGAATATGAAGAAGGACAACCAGTTACTGAGTTTGCATTAACTCAAAATTATCCAAATCCTTTTAACCCAAGCACACAAATTAAGTTTGCTTTAAAAGAATCAGGATATGTAACTCTTAAAGTTTATGATGCTCTTGGAAAAGAAGTTGCAACACTTATAAAAGGTGATTACACTTCAGGTAGTTATAATGTTTCATTTGATGCTTCAGGTTTAGCAAGCGGTATCTATTTCTACAGATTAGAAACCGGCTCTTTTGTTCAAACAAACAAAATGATGCTCCTTAAGTAATCTATTTAAGGCACGGCTTAATGCCGTGCCTTTTCTTTTGTTCTCACTCAGTATCTGGAGAATTATAATTTTATCAGGAAAACGAAATGAATAAGAAAGATCAATTAAAAAAATATTTATTTAAGCAACAGGCAATACAACAACTTTTTACTTTGTTTGCAGTGCTACTATTAACTATCCCATTGTTTGCAGGAACAACAGGAAAAATTTCCGGTACAGTTACGGACCAGGAAACGGGAGAGCCTATTGTTGGTGCAAACGTTATTATTGAAGGTACTTATCTGGGTGCCTCTGCTGATCTGGAAGGATATTTTTCCATAAGCAACATTCCACCCGGCGAGTATCGTGTAATATTCAGCGCTGTGGGGTATCAAAAAATTATTGTAGAAAAAGTTCGCGTAAATATTGATCTGACAACTAATCTTGATATGAAACTTAGCAGTTCCGTTATCCAATTAAACCAGGAAGTTGTTGTTACTTCACAAAGACCACTTGTTCAAAAAGATCTTACCTCAACATCAGTTACGATTTCATCTGAAGAAATTAGAATGATGCCTGTTGAAAGCATCGGACAAATAGTAAACTTGCAAGCCGGTGTTATCGACGGGCACTTTAGAGGCGGTAGATCAAATGATGTTGCATATCTTATTGATGGTGTTGCGGTTACAGATGCTTTTAACGGCGGGTTTGGTGTACAGGTTGAAAATTCATCCGTTAGACAGATGGAAGTTATAAGCGGTACTTTTAATGCTGAATATGGACAGGCTCTTTCCGGCGTTGTAAATATTGTTACGCAAAGCGGATCTGATAAGTTTGAGGGATATGTTACCGGTTATGTTGGAAGTTATTTTACTAATAGCTCAGATATTTTTAAGAATTTAGACGAACCCTGGAATCTTGCGCAAAAGAATTTAGAACTTACTTTAAGCGGACCGATTTCACCGGTTAAAAATTTGTACTTTTTTGTAACTGGCAGATACTTTACTAATGAGGGGTACTTATACGGAGAAAGGGTTTTTAACGTTACAGATGATATTCCATTTTTCCCTAATCCTGCTGATCAAACATTCTGGATTCCACGAAACACCGGCGATGGCGCATATATTTCAATGAATCCCTATACTAAATATTCTACAAATGCTAAAATAAGTTATGCCCTTCCGGAAATTAATATAACATACAGTATCTTCTATGATGATAATGAAAATAGATATTATGATCACGGTTATTCGTTAACCCCAGATGCAGTAATGACGCACTACAGAACAAGTTTAATTCATAATCTGCAGTTTAATTATTTCCCAAGTTCAAATACTTTTCATTCATTAAAATTTTCTGGCAACTTCTACGATTATGAAGGTTATCTTTATCCTAACGTACCAATTGATACAGATATATTTAGTCCTACCTACAATCCTTACGGAATTGATCCACGATATGTAAATCCCGATCAAGGTATTCCAACTTCTCCATATACATTCAGACAAGGTGGAAATCAGACTGGAAGTTATAATAGATATACAAATACTTTAATCGCACAATATTCTTTCTCATCCCAAATTTCAAAGGAACATAAAATTGGTGCGGGCATCGAAGGGAAGTACTATGAAATTTTTAGTCAGAATAAAGACATAATAAACTTAACTGATGGACAGGTTGATAGTATGGGGAACATAATATTTACACCGGGCTATCCAAACAAAGGAACAATAACAGATAAAGGCTCTTATATTGAGTACACAAGAAATCCTTATGAGATATCTGCTTATGTTCAGGATAAAATGGAATATGATATATTGATTATCAATGCAGGTGTAAGATTTGATTACTTCAATTCAAATGCTTCTTTGCCTGCAGATTTAAGAAATCCACGACACAATCCATTATATCCTGGAGCAGTTGAAGATCCCAATAATCCAGGAAATTATATTTTAGAAATGGTAAAAGCTGATCCAAAGTTTCAGGTTAGTCCACGTTTGGGGGCGTCTTTCCCTATTACTGATCAAGGAATAATTAGATTTTCGTACGGTCATTTTTTCAAAATTCCATCATTTGAAAATTTATATACCAATCCAGACTTTTTCGTGCAGCCAAGCAGCAATGTTTCATCCACAACAGGCAACCCTGATTTGAATGCTGAAAAAAATGTTATCTATGAAATTGGTTTGCAGCAAGTACTGTTTGAAAATTTAGCATTAAACTTTTCTCTTTACTATCGCGATATAAGAAATTGGCTTGGTATGGAAATAATAAACACCTACGAAGGATTTAAGTACGCAAGATATGTTAACAGAGATTATGCTAACGTAAAAGGATTTATTCTTACACTCGATAAACGTTTTGCAGATTATTTTGGAATAAAGTTCGACTATACTTATCAGATTGCACAAGGTAATGCATCCGATCCTCGCGCTGTGTTTAATAATAATCAAACTAATCCGCCTATAGAAGAAACAAAAAGTGTGGTGCCATTGGATTGGGATCAGAGACATACATTAAATGTTAATCTTAATGTTGGTGTACCCGGTGACTGGACGGTTGGAATGATATTCCAATATGGTTCAGGGCAGCCTTACACAGAAGATCCTAGAATTTCACAGGGAGTAAGGTTTGAAAACGGCGGAATAAAACCCATTTTTTATAATGTAGATTTAAGAGCCGAGAAAACTTTTGATTTTGATGGATTTAGAATTAACACCTACCTGTTAGTTTATAATCTGTTTGATATTAGAAATGAGTTTGGCGTTTATACTACTACAGGCAGAGCCAATGTTGATCTAAATACTCAGTATTATCAGCAAAGTGATGTTATTGGACTTAATACGATAGAAGAATACGTTAATAATCCTGGCATGTACTCATCTCCACGTGAGATTAGACTGGGATTAGGATTTGGTTTTTAGAGAATATAACCGGAGAAAATAATGTTAAACAAAATATTTTTTATATTGATTACTTTTTTGATTGCTGATGTAGGCTTCGCACAGATAAACGGTCAGATTCAAAAATACAGAGATGATCCTAAAGGCAATATTGATTACCGTAAAGAGGGGGTTATGGACGGCAATCAGGTTAGAACACTCTTCTATAATAATGGAGAAGTTGGTCATTGGCCTGATCAGCCAAGCGGTGAGTGGCCTAAAGGTACCGGCTATTCATATCTTGACGGAGTAGCTGTACTTATCGCATCGGAAATTACAGCACCGGGCAATGGACAAGTTGTACATCCTTTGCAAACTTCCTATCGTGAATGGATGGATAAGGATCCTAGCACCGGCGAAATCTGGGGGCTGGAACCAGTGCCCGGTTATTCAAATCCCAATCAGGTAAATGATTATCCTCTTGAGAGAAACAGTCCTGCTATTAATACTAACTCTCATACCTGGCCTGACAATTGGCCAGCAGCTCTTGATCTTACACCAGAATGGGATGGTTTTTGGTATGGTTATTTTGGGCGGGGAGTTAATAATTCTGATTTCGAAACGTTTTTTGTAATGGATGATTCACGTGATAAAGAATGGACAAGAACACCATTCAATTATTTCCCACTCGCATCTGACCCCGATCGTGCAGGATTGGGATTACGCGTTGAAGTAAGAGGATTTCAATGGTCTCATGTACTTGCTGAAGATATAGTTTTTTGGCACTACGATATAGTTAATCTTTCAGATTTCAGTTATCCATCAACATTCTTTGGTTTTTATACAGATTGCGGCGTTGGCGGTACAAATGATTCTGAAGATGATAATGCTTCTTTTGATAAAATACTTGATTTGGCTTATTGCTATGATGACGATGGAATTGGACAGCCAGGAAACTGGTTAACCGGTTATTATGGATATGCTTACCTTGAAAGTCCAGGTAATGCAACTAACGGAATAAATGATGATGATGATACAGATATTTTTGGCGTTCCTATGATAGATGAAAGAAGGGATGATGGAATTGATAATGATGGTGACTGGGTACCATATGCTGACTTGAATGAGAATGGTGAGTGGGATGCTGATGAAAATGAACCATTGAATGATGATCTTGGTAAAGATGGTGTTGGTCCTTTTGATCCTCAATACTCAGGACCTGATGAAGGTGAAGGAGATGGAGTTCCCACAGACGGCGAGCCAAGGTTTGATAAAACAGACAAAGATGAATCAGACCAAATTGGATTAACTGCTGTTTCAATTTACAGATTAGGACAAGGCGGTACCGGAGGTGGATGGCCAAAAGATGATGAATCAATGTGGTTAAAAATGAGTTCAGGTGTTTTTGATACATCATTGCAGCGAGCTAATATAAGTATGGTTTTTGCTTCAGGACCATTTCCACTTAATCAGGGGCTTAGAGAAAGATTTTCAATGGCTTTGGTCTTCGGACAAAATCTTGAAGAGATAATCTTCAATAAAGAAACGGTTCAAGAAATTTATAACGCTAATTATAATTTCTCAAAGCCACCGTTAAAACCAACTCTTACAGCAGTTGCAAGTGATAAAAAAGTATTTCTCTACTGGAATAGTATTGCTGAAGAATCTCGTGATGCATTTATGGGTTATGAAAATGATGATCCAACACAAGGAGCAAAAAAAGATTTCGAAGGTTATATGATATACAGAAGCACAGAAGCAGAGTTTAATGATATTAAGATTATTACAGATTCTAAAGGTTCACCGGTTTATTGGAAACCGCTTGTT
>JBBQSH010000036.1:0-23524 GCA_038214015.1 Ignavibacteriales bacterium
ATTAGAATTGAAGCTGAAGCAATTGCAGATCTTCAACACAGCATCAACGAAGATTTTGTAAATGCTGTTGAAACTATTTTTAATTCTAATGGCAGAGTTGTTTTAACAGGTATGGGTAAATCTGGTTTGATTGCACGTAAAATTGTTGCAACTTTAAACTCAACAGGAACCGCTGCAATTTATCTTCATCCAACAGATGCACTTCATGGTGATCTTGGAATGGTGAGAAGTGAGGATGTTGTAATTCTAATTTCAAAGAGCGGCGGGACTGAGGAAATTTCTAATCTTCTTCCGATGTTAAAACGAATGAATGTTAAACTAATTGCGATGTGCGGAAATAAGGAATCAAAACTTGCTCGCGAGTGTGATCTGTTTCTAAACATAGCGGTTAAAGAAGAAGCCTGTCCTTATGATCTTGCCCCAACCGCATCAACAACTGCAACATTAGCATTGGGCGATGCGCTTGCTGTTTCATTACTTAAGAAAAGAAATTTTACCGCAAATGATTTTGCTTTCCTCCATCCAGGCGGCAGTTTGGGTAAACGTTTATCTTTAAAAATTAAAGAGGTGATGATAACTGGTGATCGTATTCCGAAGGTAAATCAAGACACTTCAATTAAGGATGTGATAATCGAAATTACAAGTAAACGACTTGGAACTACTTGTGTTTTAGACAAGGATGGAAAACTTGCTGGAATTATTACTGATGGTGATTTAAGAAGATTACTTGAAATAACTTTGGACATAACCGGGTTAAGTGCATCAG
This sequence comes from Ignavibacteriales bacterium, assembly GCA_038214015.1. Taxonomy (GTDB): domain Bacteria; phylum Bacteroidota; class Ignavibacteria; order Ignavibacteriales; family Ignavibacteriaceae; genus IGN3. Next base: position 767 of record JBBQSH010000036.1, read on the forward strand.
ATGTTATGACTACTAACCCAAAAGTTTTAAAAGAAGAATATCTCGCGTCATTCGCATTACAACAAATGGAAAATTTTAAGATTACAAGTCTTGTTATTGTTGATGATCAAAATCATCCTATTGGGATAATTCATTTGCACGATTTAATAAATCTTGGATTGCAAAGCAGATGAAATTTTTCGTTTTCATTTTTTCCATTCTTTTTCTGTTTCCATTCTGCTCCTCAAAGCGGGTAAAACCTTCAATAGACGGCAATCTAAGTGTAGAAGAATTGCCATCACAAGAAAGCTGGAACTCTGTTATTACATTTTCTGATTCGGGAAAAATTAGTGCAATTCTTTATGCGGGTCATTTAAGAAAATATGATGATAAACGAGAAACATTTCTCGATCAAAATATTAAAGTAGATTTTTATGATCAGAATGAAGTTCAGACAACTACACTAACTTCAATAAAAGGAAGAGTTGATGAAACAACAAATAATCTATACGCAATAGATAGTGTTGTGGTATCCAACGATAGTGTAACAATCAAAACTGATGAAATGATGTGGCGAAATAAAGATAGAAAAATAGTTTCGGATAAATTTGTTACAGTTATTTCGCCGCAGGAAAAAATTCAAGGTTATGGATTTGAGTCTGATCAGAATCTAAATAACTATGTTATTTACAACATTACTTATGTTACAAGACCGGATTCAACAAAATGATAATTAGTCCAGTAAATATATTCAATGTCATTTCGAACAAAGTGAGAAATCTTAGATCCATCTTATTGGTAATAATATTGACACTAAACTCGGTGATTGTCTCTGCTCAACAAAACCAACTTATCACTGTTATAGGTGATTCACTTGTTGGTAAAATGGTGAATGGAGAATCTACTCGTGAAGTTTTTGGAAATGTGGTTATCACTCAAGGTGATGTCATAATTAATTGTGATAAAGCTATTCATTTTATTTCCAGAAATGAAGCTGAACTAATTGGTAATGTAATTGCTAAAAAAGATACGCTAACAATTAAAACTCCGCGCGGATTTTATTACGGTAATCTTGCCAAAACTAGAAGTAATGCCGGAGTTTATCTTGATGATAAAAAAGTTATTTTAACTGCTGATAGCGGCGAATATTTCTTTAATGAAGATCGCGCTTTTTTTGAATCAAAAGTCAGATTGTATGATACAACAACAACGCTAACATCAAACGAACTTACATATTATCAGCAACAGAATAGAGCATTAGCAATTGGTGATGTTATTATATTCGATGGTGAAAATGAAATAATAGCAGATACACTTGAACATTTTAGAAATACAAAAATTACTTTTGCTTTTAGTAATGTTAGATTGATAAACCTTAAAAATAATTCCGAGATTTATGGTGAACATCTCGAAGATTATCGTGAACGAGGATATTCAATTATTGATGTAACTCCTTTATTAATTCAGGTTGATACTACTTATATTGAAAGGGAAGACAGTACAAAAGAAATTAAACTTGATACATTGTTTATAAAGTCAAGAATTATGGAAGCCTACCGCGATTCATCACAAAGATTTTATGCAATCGATTCAGTGAGCATTCTAAAAAGTGAATTTGCTTCCCAGAATGATCTTACAATATTTTATAGGCAGGATGATAAGATCGTTACAACAAAAATAAATGAAACTGCAAAACAGCCAATTTTGTGGCAGGAAAATTCTCAATTAACTGGGGATTCAATCACAATCTATCTTGAAGATAATAATATTAAACAGTTAGATGTTGATGGAACTTCTTTCATGCTTTCACAAAATGAAAATCATTTAGAAAGATATGATCAGACTTCAAGTTCACAGATAAAAATATTTTTTACGGATAGTAAAATTACTCGTGCTGAGTTTTATGGTAATGTTTACTCTATTTATTTTATGTATGATAGTAAAACTGCTAATGGATTAACAAAATCAAACTCTGCTGAAACCAAAGTTTTATTTGAAGACAATGAAGTGACCGAAGTGAAACTTTATAAAAATCCTGCAAGTGAATATTACCCTGAAAAGCAGGTAAATGGAAATGAAAAATCGTATCTTTTGCCACGGTTTGTTGTTTTGCAAAACAAACCAACTAAAGAAGAAATGTATAATCTTTTGAATGAACTTAGATAAAAATTATGAGCACTACCCTAAGAAGTGAAAATCTTGTAAAGATTTATAAAAAAAGAACTGTTGTTAATAAAACTTCAGTTCAGGTTTCTAAAGGAGAAATTGTGGGATTGCTTGGTCCAAACGGCGCCGGTAAAACTACAACTTTTTATATGATTACAGGAATGATAAAACCTGAATCAGGGAAAGTATTTCTGGATGATGCCGACATTACAAAAGTGCCAATGTATAAACGTGCACGAATGGGAATAGGTTACTTGCCTCAGGAAGCTTCAATATTTAGAAGTTTATCTGTTGAAGATAATCTTCTTGCTGTTCTGGAAATGACCAAGCTTAATGCAAAGCAGCGCAAAGAAAAATGTGAATCACTTCTGGAGGAACTTACTATATCTCATATTAGAAAAAGTTTGGGATTTCAATTAAGCGGCGGTGAAAGAAGAAGAACCGAAATTGCACGCGCTCTTGCAACTGATCCAAGTTTTATTTTACTGGATGAACCATTTGCAGGTGTTGATCCGATTGCAGTTGAAGATATTATGAACATTGTTTCAAATCTTAAAAACCGTGGAATCGGCGTGCTGGTTACGGATCACAACGTGCACGAAACACTAAGCATTGTTGATAAAGGTTACATTTTAATTAACGGTGTAATATTCAAACAAGGCACAGCTGATGCACTCGCTAACGATGAAGAAGTTAGAAAACTTTATCTGGGTGAGAAGTTTAAGTTAGATAGATACTCTTAAAATAATCTTATCACATAAAATTAATTCCAACTTTTAATTTCTATTAACAAAACAAAAGAGAGCTTTTTGTAATACCCTATTGTTCCAATTTTAGAATTTAAAAATTCCGGCTCAACTGCTAATTCAACTAAAAACTTATTAAAATCTACTTGAAACCCAAGCAATCCATTTATCCCAAAAATATTATCATCAAATTCTCTTGCATTAACATCAATTTGATAAGGGACAGGAGTATGGCTTCTACTTTGTTCCGCATAAAATCTAATTCTTAAACTTGCTCCAGTTAGAAAAGTCAAATCAAAATCATCATCCCTTAAAAGATTAATTTTAATAGCTGCTCCACTTGAAAAATAAGCGAAAGAGTATTTTAATTGATTATAAACCAGGTTATGTTCAAAATCAAAACCAGACGGAATATTAAGACTGCCGAGTTGAAAACGAAGTCCAAAAAAATTTATCAACATAATATTTTCTGCTAATCCGGCTTCGATATCAAATCTAACTCCAAAACCATAGGCAGGTTTATATTCAACTGGGTAAGGATATTCTATAATATCTTGGCTAAGTTTTGTATCTAAGGATATTCCAGTTTTTAATGATAGATGTTGGGCTTGTAATAAAATATTTGTAGAAATGAATAATAAAATGAAAAAAAATAAATGTGATTTCATATTTCAAAGTACAATCTATTTAGTTTTTAGAATTCTTAGCAACTCTTCAGCTCTATTTAAACTATCCAACTTGCCAACGTCTATCCATTTCATTTCGTTATTGATAAAGCCGTGGATGTCTTCTGTTCCTGCTATTTTTAGATATGCCTTTATTACTGAAAAAACTTTTTCTTTAGGAAATAAATCTATTAGATGCGGATTGATAATATGTATTCCGCTAAATGCAAGTTGATTTAATTTTATGTCATCTTTTACAACAATTTTTTCATTTTTTCTTACATCCTGCCAGCCGCAAAGAATATTTTCATCATTAAAAAGTAGATAGCGATTGCTTTCTCGATTGCTTACAACAAGAGACGCAAGCGCATCATCGCTTAAATGATATTGATAAAATTCTTTTAGATTAAGATTAGAAATTATATCAACATTGTGAACAAGAATAGGGGAATCATCAAAAAACTTTTGTGCTTGTTTTATTCCGCCGCCTGTATCAAGCAGTAAATCAGACTCATCGGAAATAAATATATCTGCGGCAAAAGTATTTTTATTTATAAAATCTTTAACCTTATCCGCAAAATGATGGACATTAATTATAATTCTTCTGAAATCATTTTCAATCAGATTTCTGATTGAAATCTCAAGAAGAGTTTTTCCATTAACCTCCACCAGCGCTTTTGGCAGCTCATCGGTGATTGGTTTTAACCTCGTTCCTAATCCTGCTGCAAGAATCATTGCCTGCATTATCTAATTACCTCTTCTTTAATTCCTTGTTCAATGTGGGAAAGAAAAACATTTATATCATACTTGTTTTTAATGTGTTCGTACATTTTATCAGCACAATAAACCGATCTATGCTGGCCGCCGGTGCATCCGAAATTAATCATTAAATCCTTAAATCCGCGTTCAAGATAAGTTTCAATGGTGGATTCTACAATTGGAAAAATGTGGGACAAGTAATCTTCAACATCAGAATTTTCTTTTAAGAATTTTATAACCTCGGCATTGCGTCCGTTTAGCAATTTAAACTCCAAGTGTCTGCCGGGATTATTTAATCCTCTGCAATCAAAAACGTATCCGCCGCCGTTATCTGCAAGGTCTATCGGAATTTCACGTTTGTAAGAAAAACTTGTAATTGTAACTGAAAGTTTTTCGTTCGGTAAGATTTTATCTTCATATATGTTGAATTCATCTGATGTAATTATGTTTTCAAATACTTCGTGTAAATGAGGAATGTCAAAATCGAGTTTACCATTTTCTAATAAGTACTTTAGATTTTTTCTTGCAGGTAAAATACTTTTTATAAGATGGACTTTCTTCTCATACAAACCTCTAAAACCATAAGCACCCATCGCCTGCATTATTCTAATCAACACAAATGCGTAATAAGATTTCATAAACTCAGCACGACTTAATCCATAATCAGATTCAAGTTTATCAAGGTAGTAGTTAAGTAGTTCTTCCCTTAGCAGATTTGGTATCACTGCTTTGGCATCATACAAAAGGGAAGCCACATCATATTGTAAAGCACCTTTTCTTCCTCCCTGATAATCAATAAAATAAATCTCATCGTCCTTTACCATAATATTACGAGATTGAAAATCACGGTAAAGAAAATAATCTGTTTTTACAGATGCAACAAACTCAGAGAACTTATTAAAATCATTTTCCAATAGTTGTTCGTCAAACCCAATTCTTCCAAGCTTTAGAAAATCATATTTGAAATAATTCAGATCCCACAAGATTGATTGTCGATCAAACTTTGCACGAGGATAGCAATAATTGTAATCTACCTTTTTATCGGCTGCAATTTGAAATTTTTGCAATTGAACAAGAGACTTTTTATAAAGATCAATGAGCTCCGGTGAAGAATTATAATCATGTTTCTTTGCGTAGATAAGTGAGTACAAATTTACATCACCAAGATCGTTTAGCAGATAGACACTATTATCAAGATCGGTAAATAAAACTTTAGGCACATTAAGATTTAGTTCATTGAAAGTATTTGAAAAGGAAATAAATGCTTCATTCTCTTTTAGATCCTCATTAAAAACACCAATTACGGTTTGATCTTTAAAGGAAATTCTATAATACTCTCGATAAGAAGCTGTCTGTGGAAGTTTCTGGATAAAGTCCGCTTTACTTCCATGCCATTTTAAAAATATATTTCTTATAAGATCAAGCTTAAGATGATTAGCAATCATATTTTAAAATCTTCCTTTAATAATGCATATATGTAATTATCAACAAATTTATTTTCCTTAAATACATTTTTGCGCTGTGTGCCTTCTAAAACAAATCCATTCTTCTCTAACACTTTTTTGGATGCTTCATTTCCCTCAAACACGTTTGCAGTTAATCTATTAAAATCAAACTTTGTAAATAAGTAATTACAAAATACCGGTAACGCTATCGTTATTATTCGCTTATTCCAATGAGATTGACCGAGCCAAAATCCAACTTCTGCTGAAAAACGGTGAACATCTGTTTGAGGTACTGCACCTATGCCGCCTATTAATTCAGTTTCATCTGCTAGCGCAAAAAAAAGAGTGGAATAATTTTTCTTTACAAAATCTATCCATTGAACAGAATTCTCCTTTATATAAGGATAGGGGAATGAGTCCCGCATATATTTTGAGACTTCTCTGTTATTCGCATGCTTTACAATTGAATCTGCGTCTTTTTCTTTAAATGATCTTATACAATATTTACCAAACGATATTTCCATCCTACCAATTACCTAAAGTTCCGCCGTATGCTCCCTGATCATTTCCGGAATCATCAAAATCATTATAAGGGGAGTCAGGATTTCCTGAATTTAAACAGGGTGATGTCTGACTAAGCCTAAAATCAGTTTCACTAACAAATTTGGGATCCATCGTTCCGAACGAAAGATAATTATACTGTTCAATTAGATCTGTACTATCAGTAGAAAGGTATTGAAAATTAAAATCACCAAGTCTGCAGGAGTTTTTATAAAAAATATTATTCTGCAATTCGGTTTTAACGGGATCATAAACTAAAATTCCGCCGCAATTATTTCCTGAATAATTCTGATAAAAAGTATTATTAATAACTGTTATTTCAGATAGTTCAGTCATTATAGCTCCACCCCAAACCTTGGCAATATTATCACTGACTATATTATTCTTAAAAATTAGTTTTGAATTGTATGTTCCAATAGCTCCTCCGTGGATTGCAGAGTTATTCTCAATAAATGAATGTTTAAACTCAGCTTCAGAGTTCATTATAGAAATGCTTGCTGATAAAAATGAGGTATCTACTTCCTGATTTATATTCTGTATTTTAGAAAAATTAATGTATGCAGGTTTATCTGCATCAATTATCTTAATTCCTCTCCAGGTTTTTGAAACATCATACGATTTAAATACTACATATTGAGTGTTACTTCCCTCAACTAACAGTTCACCCTTCACGATTAATCGTGTGTTCTCTTCGAAATGTAATTCTACTCCTGCATTAATCTTAAGAGTTGAATTGGAATCAACTGATATATCCTGCATAACTCTGTAAGGCGATTTTGCAGATCTCAATTCTCCTGATATTTTACCACTTATTTGTGTGTAAACAACTTCAGGTACAACGGTTGTATTATCTTCTTCAGAACAGGCTGTTAAAAGAACCAGTACTAAGAATACTAAGGCAAGTCTCATTTTAATTCTCCAAATTTCTTACCTACAATTTACTATATTTACTTTTAGAAATTAAAAATAACTAGATGAAAATATCATTTATAGCATTATGGATTTCGTTCCTCATTCAATCCATATTAATACCTCAAAGCAAAATTGAAATTAGAGTTATTTCTACTCTTCCTCAAAATCAAAAAGTATTTATTGCTGGTAATAAACCCGAATTGGGTAATTGGAACCCTGATAAAATATCACTCAACAAAGTAAATGATTCTACCTGGTCAAAAGTATTTGAATTTAAGATTGGGGAGACGATTGAGTATAAGTTAACTTTAGGCAGTTGGGAGAAAGAAGCATTAAATGAAATAGGCAAAAAATCTGGAAATAATATCATTGAAATTTCAAAAGATACAGTTCTGGTTTTTAATATAATGAGTTGGGGTTATTCTCAAACAAATATTTCGGGACAAATAACTGGAAATGTTCGCTATCTTAAGCACTTTAAAGGAAGAAGTGTTTTACCGCGCGATATTATTGTCTGGCTTCCACCGAGCTACGATTCTTTGCCGGGTAATTATTATCCTGTGCTATATATGCATGATGGACAAAATGTAATTGATCCCTTAACCTCTTCTTTTGGAGTTGATTGGCAAATTGATGAAGTTGCAGATAGTCTGATTAGAGCAAAATCTATTCAAGAAATTATAATTATCGGGATTTATAATACCGAAAATCGAGGAAGTGAGTATAATGACACCGAACTTGGACAAGCTTATGTAAACTTTATCATAGAGGAACTAAAACCTTTTATTGATGAGAATTATAGAACTTTACCTGATTATAAAAATACAGCTGTGTGCGGCTCATCCAGCGGTGGTTTGATTTCCTTCATAATGGGGTGGGAATATTCCGATGTATTCTCAAAATCAGCCTGCTTTTCACCTGCATTTAAAATTTCAAATATTGATTATATTGCTCCCGTGAAAAATTATATGGGAGCAAAAAAGAATTTGAAGATTTTTATATTTAATGGTGGAATTGGATTAGAAGAACAACTCCAACCCGGAATTGATGAGATGATACTAGTACTTAAAGATAAAGGATTTATTGAAAATCAGGATTTACTTTTCATTAAAGATAGCTCTGCAGAACATAATGAATCAGCCTGGGCAAAAAATGTTTATAGATTTCTTGAGTTATTCTTTCCACAAGAACAATAAATTTTAATTCTTCTTTTCAAAGTGCTGATAATCCTTTGAACTCTTCCATCTTCCGCCCCACTGCCAGCCTCGTTTAATAAATTCGTTTACAAGCTCAGATTCTCTTAATATTGTTCCTCTAACTTTGGGGTCATATTTAGCATTTACTGGTTGAATAACTTTTCCTTTAATGTGCGGGTTTTGCTCAGGATTAATGTCTATGGCCATCCCGTAAGAATGAGCCGATAATACTTTTGAGCCTTTTACTTTTCTATAATTGAATGCAACAGTATTATTATCATTCATTGATGCTTCATCATCCCAATTATATTTTACTGCAGGAATTACTTTTGCTATCGGAAACTTTAATTCTTTTATCAAGCTAAAAAGTATTTTAATATCCTTTTCAACTTTTTTATTAACTACTAATTGACCTCTATGGAGTTTGTAATCAAAAGAATAATATTCAACATCTAATAATGTAAGCTCACTAATTATTGAACTAGGGATTTCAATTCCCTCTAAAGCCTCTTCAAAAGTGTAGTTGCAATCAATTATAATTACTGGTTCTGTCTGAATATTAAATCTTTGCGCAGCCTGATTAATAATCATCTGACAAAATAAAAAACTAAGTAACAGCAGTAATTTCATATTAAAATTTGTTTATGTTTTATTTGAATAAATGGATATATTCGACCCTCAATTTAAAGGAAATTTCATGAAAAGTATTCTTATTGCACTATTTAGTGTTGTGTTCATTTTTGGCTGTTCCAATAGTCCGGATTCTGTTACTCTAAAATCAGGACTTAAATACAATGATGTAAAAGTTGGAACCGGTGCTGAGGCCAAAAACGGTGATCTTATCGAAGTTCATTTCAAAAGTTGGATTGTCAAAGATTCATCAGATCTTTTTGGTGATTGGTCAGTTGATTCTACAAAAAAAGCTGAGCTTATAGCTGATTCTTATGCAATGAATCAGCCAATGAAGTTTGTTCTGGGTACTGAATCTTTTATCAAAGGTTCTGAAGAAGGTATTGTTGGAATGAAAGCAGGTGGTCAAAGAGCTATTGTTGTTCCATCCAATCTTGCTTACGGACCTCAGGGAATGGGTCCAATTCCGCCAAACTCAAGCATTAAAGTTTTAATTGAATTAGTTAGCACAAAAGAAGCTGTTGTTGCTAAGATGTGGGATGTTGATTCAACTTTATTTAAAACGACTTCATCTGGTTTAAAGTATGCAATAATCCAAGAAGGTGAAGGCGAATTAGTCGGTAAAGAAAAACAAGCTACCGTTCATTACAGCGGGTTTTTGTTAGATGGAACCAAGTTTGATAGTTCTGTTGAACGAGACGAACCATTTACATTTGTTGCTGGTGTGGGTCAGGTTATTCCTGGTTGGGATGAAGGTGTTCAATTAATGAAAAAGGGGACTAAAGCAAGATTTATAGTTCCATCAAATTTAGCTTATGGAGATCGCGATCTTGGAAAGATTCCGCCAAACTCTACTTTAATATTTGATGTTGAAGTTTTGGATGTGAAATAATTTTTTAATTATTTCTTAACGATTTGAAAACATTTATGCCAGGCTGCATTTATCAAAGTCTGGCATTTTTTATTCTTATAAATAATACTTTATCAAACTTACTGCTTGATTATAATAACCGCTTCCAAATAAATTTAAATGATTAAGAATGTGATAGAGTTTGTAAATATTCTCACGATATTCATAGCCATCATCTAAAGGAAACTCTTCATTATATGCTGAATAAAATCTGCTTTCAAAGCCGCCAAATAATTTTGTCATCGCAAGATCAGCCTCACGATGTCCGTAATAAACTGCAGGATCAATCAAGCAAGCACTTCCGGTTTCATCAGGTATAAAATTCCCACTCCATAAATCACCGTGCAGTAAACTTGGTCTTGTGTTACAATCCTTTAAAATGACGTGTATTTTATTTCCTAATTGCAGAAATGTTTTATGCAGTTCTTCTCCGGCATAACCTTTTTTTTCTGCAAGTTTATATTGATATAATAATCGTTTATTAAAATAAAATTCTTCCCAGCTAACAAATTCTGTTTTACTTGGGATGTTTAATTGCTGAGTTGAGCCAATATAATTGTCTTCATAAAAACCAAAACTTGTGCTGGAACATTTATGTAGTCTTGCAAAATCTGTTCCAAAATTTTCCCAGAATAATTTATTTTTTGTATGTGGTATAATGTTTTCAATAATAATAAAATCATTATCAGCATAAATCACATTAGGAACACGAATTACATTTGCCTTTGCTAATTCTCTTAATCCATTAGCTTCTTTTAAGAACATATCTTTTGGAGAATTATTATTTGTCTTTACAAAAAATGATTTACCGGATTGTGTCGTAACAATATTAGCATCATTGATGCATCCGCCAGAAACTGAGTGTTGTGATATTATTTGATCCTCAATCGCAGATTCAATTTTATGTCTGATTATTTCTCTCAAGGTCTTTTTTGATTTTAGTTAAGAGATTATTTGTGCCGTCTTCAAGTATATCAATCACAAATTCAAATCCTTCTGCGCCTCCATAATATGGATCTGGAACTTCGCTTACATTTTTATCAGATATAAAATCTGCCATCCTAACTATATTATTAGTATATTTTTTTTTGTGATCCAATTTTGTTATATCAGCATAATTCTCGTTATCCATAGTAATTATGTAATCAAACTCTTCAAAATCTTTTTTGGGATTAAATTGTCTTGCATGACTATCTAAAATATATCCTCGTGCTGAGGCATATTTCCTTATTCGGGCATCAGGTAATTCACCGGTATGATAACCAATTGTTCCTGCTGAATCTATAGAAATATTATTTTCTAATTTAGCATCCTTAACAACCTTTTTAAATATTCCTTCAGCGGCAGGGGAACGGCAAATGTTTCCCATGCAGACAAATAAAACTTTTATCATAAAATTATTTCGTTGTTGTTGTACAAAACAAAGATAACATCGTTTATGCAGAAATTAAATTATATAACAACTTTAAAAGATTAATTTAGAGGAAGGTTTAAGTAGATTTGAATAAAAAAATCGATGACATCTATTTAAAGTATGTCATCGATAAAAATATTAAAAAGTGAAACTTCTATCTTGATCCTAATTCAATATCAAACGTTAACTCTTCTTCTGCACGTTTTACTAGCACTTTTACTTTATCTCCCGGGACATAATTTCCTAAAGCATAAGTAAAATCATAAATATTAGAAATCTTTTTATCACCAAACTGAGTAATAATATCTCCGGCTAGTAAACCAGCTTTAGCGGCAGGACTTCCATCCGTTACACCGCCAAGTTTATATCCATCAACTTCTCCGGCAAAATCAGGAACAGTGCCAACATAAACTTTTGTGCCGGTCATCTTTCCTGTATCTTTTCTCTCTACAGAAATATAATCGGGTCGTGTTTCGGAATTTACTATTGTAAATGCAACATCATAAATAAACTTTAAAACTTTTTCCTGACCTGAAGCATTGATTTTATCGGTATCATCGGATGGCTTATGATAATCTGAATGAGTTCCTGTAAAGAAAAACAAAACAGGGACTTTCTTACCATAAAAAGATGAATGATCACTTGGTCCAAATCCTTCATCGTTAAAAGTAAGATTTAAATCGTATTCATTTTTATCATCAAGAATATTTTTCCATTTTGATGAAGTACCTGTGCCATAAACAATCAAATCATTTTTATCATTTAATCTTCCTATCATATCCATATTAATCATTGTAATATTATTTTCAATCGGAATGGGGAAGTTGTTAACAACATAACTTGATCCGAGCAATCCGAGTTCTTCACCGGAGAAAGCAACAAAAATTATTTTTCTATCAAGTTGATTTTTCATGGATACAAACTTTTCTGCTAATTCCAATAAACCTGTCGTACCGGAAGCGTTGTCATCAGCACCGTTGTGGATTGATGGTTCCCCCATATACAAGGAGTTCTGCTCACCCCAGCCAAGATGATCGAAGTGTGCACCGATAACTAAATATTCATCTTTGAATTTTTCATTTCCTGCATCAATATATGCACCAATATTTACACTGGTTCCTCTCACTTCTTTAACATCGGTTAAAATTTTAGCATAATAGTTTTTTAATGTAAAAGAGGCTGGTGTTTTTAATGAATCTATTAATTTTTGCATTGAGATAATATCAGTATTGTAATTTCTAAATATATCATCTGCTACATTTCTTTTTAACTGAACAGCAGAAATATCTTTAATCTTTCCTGCGTTATCATATTTCAGAGTTATCAATTCATCATTTGTTTTATCTAATGTATTAAGAAAAATGATTCCTTTTGCTCCCTTATCACGTGCATTTGTAGACTTGTATCTTAAACTTGAATATTGTTCAAATTTAGAATGCGGACTTTTCATATCAGGATGATTTCTGAATACAACTACAATTTTGTCTTTGACATCTACATTTGCATAGTCATCATAATCTAATTCTTCTGCAGAAATTCCATACCCTGCAAATATTAATTCGCTCTCAACAAGTAGATTATCAGAAAATGACAGGGTTGTATAATCACTACCAACTACCATAAAATAACTCTCAGATAATGATTCATTTTCCAAATTTAATTCTAAAATATTTTCAGAACTTAATTCAAGTTTTTCCATGAATGGAAATTCTTGAAAGTAACTTCCATTAAAAAGTGGTTTTAAACCATAACCCACAAATTCTTTTTTCAAAAATTCAGCCGCTTTATATAATTCAGGTGTTCCTGTCATTCTACCTTCAAGTTGATCAGAGGCAAGATAATTTATATGATCCTGAATTTCAGCAGAAGTTATTTCTGGATTATTCTGTGCTGATATTATTCCTGTCAAAAACAATAACACTAAAAACAATATTTTCATTTGTATTACCTTCTTAATTCTAAACTCTTAATTCCTAATTTTTTAACTTTCATTTTGCACCTATGGACTAATTAGGGTTTACTAATAATTATTCCACCCATTCCGCAATAAATATATTTGTATCAGGTTCTTTTTTATTTAACCTGTTTGATTCAAATACAAAATACTTACCATCGGGAGAAAACATTGGAAAACCATCAAACGAAGGATTGAATGTTATTCTTTCTAATTCAGTTCCATCGATGTTTATCATAAATAAATTAAAATCTCTTGGATTATCGCCTTCATAATTTGATGAAAATATAATTTTCCTTCCATTCGGATGAAAGAACGGTGCAAAGCTTGCCTTGTCAAGATTAGTAATTTGTTTCATATTCTTTCCGTCTGCATCCATCACAAAAATCTCTAAAGCAGTCGGACGAACATATCCGTTTTCAACAAGATCATTATAATCAGACATCTGTTCTTCTGTCTTTGGTCTGCTTGCCCGGAAAACAATCTTGCTGCCATCAGGGGAAAAGAATGGCCCGCCGTCATAACCAGTTTCAAATGTTAATCTTGTTTGATTGCTGCCGTCTAAATTCATAGTATAAATTTCAGGGTCACCATTTCTCAGAGATGTAAAAACAATTTTATCTCCCTTTGGTGATACAGTTGCTTCTGCATCATAGCCAGGAGTATTTGTTAATTGTTTTAACTCATTACCATCCTTTAAAAAGATATCAAACGATTCATAAAGTTTCCAAACATATCCTTTAGAACGATCGGGTGGAGGAGGGCACTTTTCATCAGATAGATGTGTTGATGCATAGACAATTTTTGTTTCGTCAGGATAAAAATAAGCACAAGTGGTTCTGCCTTTTCCAGTAGATACCAATTGGCGATTTGTTCCATCAATATTCATTGTAAATATCTGATCGCATTCCATCGAATCAAATGTTGCCTGATAAACCAATTTCTTTCCATCAAAAGAGAAATATGCTTCGGCATTCTCTCCATCTGTTGTTAACATTTTAACATTCTTAAAATGTTTCTCTCCTTCAAACAAAAAACTTTGATCTTGTGTAAAAACTGTTATTGGGTAGGTTAGTGCAAATATTAAATTAAAAATGACAAGTGATTTCATTCTTCAAATTCTCTTAGTTTATACTTCTTGATTATTAATTATCACTACTCAGGTACGTGGACGAGATAGTATTCTTTTGCGGTTCTACCGATTGATTTTGCTTCACTTAATGTCATATGCATTTCATCAGGAGTATCATCATCGTGTCCGGCTTCTAAGATTGCTAAATCAGAACCTTTGGCATGCTTAACTAAATCTTCACAATATGCAGTATCACCGCCATAACAAATTTTCAAATCATTAAATGTAAACTTGAAGCCTAAAGCAGGCACCTGTCTGGTTGTCTTATTATCAGATAAATATTCTTTATGGATAACAGGAAAAGGTTTTATTAAAACTTTTTTACTCTTAAAAGATTTGTCACCGCTAATCTCTCTTAAAATTAAATCGTACGTAATGCTGCTGCTATAAACTTTCTTAAATGCATTGTAAATATGAACTATCTCAAGACATCCTTTTGGATAATGAATAACAAGTGGTGTCCTTTTATTCATAACTCTTAAGTAAGTTAATAAAGACCATACCCCGCCAACATGATCGTGATGACCGTGTGTAACAAAAACATCTGAAATATTTATTATGTCTTTTATTTTAAGTTCTTTGTTTAGATCACGTAGTATTCCGTCACCAGGATCAACTATGAAATGAGCATTTTCTGCTTTTATTAAAATTCCAGTTGCAATATTTGGAATGGAACAGAATATCTTTATTGAAAAATTTTCTTTTGTCCAAATGATGGGATATTTACTTTTCTTCATCTATTCAGGAATGTTTATTGATAAAAATTATTTTCTGTTTTTGCACTCTTTTTGATTTTTACATCTTGCAAATATATTGAAGGAATAACTGCTCATTTCAAAACCAAACTTTTCACTAATCTCTTTTGGGATGTCTCTAATTCGCGGATCTGAAAATTCTACTATTTTTCCACATTCTATACAAATCAGATGATCATGTGTTTGCCGTTTAAAATTACTCTCAAATCTATTAAGATTATCTCCAAAATTTCTTTTACTCAAAAGATCACATTGTGCAAGCAGTTCTAATGTATTATACACAGTAGCACGAGATACTTTAGACTTCAAATTTTTTAATTGTATAAATAAATCATCAGCACCAAAATGACCATTGTGATCAAGTGCTGCATCAAGAACTTCAAATCTTTCAGGAGTAATCCTGTACTTGCCGCGCTTCAGAAACGATCTGAATATTTCTGCAGCTTTTTCATTTTTCACTATTTATACTCACTATTACTACTTTAAATTAATTTGATACTAAACTAATTAAAAGAATTGTATAATTAAATTTATTAAAGTACCATTAAACATTTTTATCGTTATAAAAACTATATTAAAATCCCACAAGTTTTAAAGAACTTACAGTAATAAATGAGAACACATAAGCAATGGCTGTAAAAATAACTATTTGCAAAATCGGTATTCTCCATCCTCCAGTTTCTTTTTTAGAAACTGCAACTGTGGAGAGACACTGCATTGCGAAAATAAAGAACACAATGAGTCCGATAATTGTGGGCACCGTAAATAATGGCTTGCCTGTTTCTTCATTTACAGCATCCTTCATTGCAAATAAAATTGATGACTGTAAATAATCTTCATCAGTTACTTTAAAGATCATCGCTAACGAGCTTACAAATACCTCACGTGCTGCAAATGCTGCAATAAGTGATACACCAATTCGCCAATCCATACCCAAAGGACTCATAACAGGTTGAATAAATTTACCGAGATCTGCCGCGTAAGAGGTTGATAATCTCTCTGCCTTAACCATTTGTACAGTCTCGTCTTGTGTCAATCCGTTTGTATTTATTTCAGGACTATAATTTGGGAAATATGTTAGAAGCCATATAGCAATTGATAACACCAAAATTATTGGTCCCGCTCTATAAATATATTGTCTGGCGCTTTCAAAAGAATTTCTGATTACATTTTTAATTTTTGGCGCACGGTAGGCCGGTAGCTCTAATATAAATGACGAGCTATCCACAGCGTTTATAATTTTTTTATTAAACTTGTTTATCACTGCAGCAACGATTAATGATCCTAAAATACTTGATATATAAATAACTGCTAAGGCAATTCCCCCGAGCCAAGCTTTATCCGCGGGAGTCAAGAAAGCAATAAGTAAGGCATAAACAGGCAACCTTGCACTGCAGCTCATAAGAGGAATTATAAAAATTGTTAGTAAACGCTCACGCCTGTTGGAGATTGTTCTTGCAGCCAGCATCGCAGGTATCGCACAGGCAAATCCAGAAAGCATAGGTACAAAAGATTTTCCGTTTAACCCGATTTTTGATAAAGGCTTGTCGATAAGCATCGCACCTCGAGCTAAATATCCGGTATCTTCCAATAAACCAAGAATTAGAAACAATATCAATATCTGCGGTAGAAAAACTAAGACTGAACCGGTGCCGCTTATAATACCATCAGCAATTAAATCACTATACCACGTGTTCCCTAATAATCCTGAAGCAGAAGTTGAAAGATATCCGAAAAACTTATCAACGAGTTCCATAAAAGGATTAGCTAGCCAGAAAATAGAGGTAAATGTAAACGCCATTATTAGAAAAAAGAAAAGTAAACCCCATCGTCTGCTTAATAATAAACTGTCTATTTTTAATGTGCGTTCATCCGGTCTATTACTGCCGTATTTTAAAGTAGGATTTAATATTTGAAGTTTTTCATTAGCCTTTTTGATGTTAGGTTGTGATCCGTTACTAATTGAAACAATAACGTTTCTTTCAATCCTTTCAATGTCTGCGTACAACGCAAGGAGTTTTTCTTTACTGATATTTTCAAATACTTTAAAAGGATGACTTGTATTTTCTATAGAATCTGTGTTCAATTTGGGTTTTATACAACTTAAGAGTCTATCAATGCCTTTGCCTGATCTACCATCTACTTTAACAACGCCGCATCCTAATTGCTCTGCTAATCTATTTTCATCAACCTCATATCCTCTTTTGGCAAGAATGTCATTCATTGTTATTACAACTATTACATTAAAGCCTGATTCAAGTAATTGTTTGGTTAATAATAAATGTCTTGATATCTGGCTTGCATCCATTGTGGCAATTAATAAATTTGGTAATCCGAATTCTGGATGATTGTACAAAGAATTTATTGATACTTCTTCATCAGGTGAGTTGGGGTTTAAACTGATTATACCGGGGGAGTCTAAAACATCTGCTTGAATTCCAAACTTACTCTGGATTTTACTAGTTGAGTATTCTACTGTTGAACCTGGATAGTTTACAGTCTTAAAATTCTTTCCACTCAACTGGTTAAATAATGTTGTCTTTCCAGAATTTGGCGGACCCACTAGTGTGATAAGATGTAACTTCTCTAACGAAGCCGTTTTCATAGTAGTATTATACAGTCAGCTTCGTGTTTTCGAATTGCAATTAAAGTACCTCTTAAGGCAAATGCCAGTGGATCGTTAAATGCGGATGAGTTTACAAGTTCTATTTCTTGCCCCGGAGTAAACCCTATTTCTAGAATTCTTCTGAATGATGGATGTGAATTATCTATATCACTTATAATTGCGCGTTCACCAAAATGTAATTTTGAAGCTGTTTTCATAATTTTTGCATATTATTTAGATTTAGTCTATATAAAATTAAATTAACTTTCATTAACTGTCAAGATATTTTTTCTGTCTGCCAACTAATAAGTAAAAATGTTTTCATCGGAAAATGATCTTGATAGCAATTTGGACGCATGACCTTAAATTTAGAAATTATATCTGTTAAATTATCTGCATAGTTCAGTTGACCTGAACCGAATTTGAACCTAAACTCTCACCCGGTAATTCTTTCTAAACTAGTAAAATAATTTACACTTGTATGAATTTTACATACATAATGATTTATTTATATGTAAGGTAGATATGTAAGGAAAATAGGAGATTTTTTTTACCTTTTTATTGAACTACACAAAATTGTTTGATTTACTGCTATAAAAATTGTTTTTGGCGTCAATTTTGTCTCATCAAATTATAAATACTCTTACATTTTTACTTGTATTCTAATTATTTGTATAGGCGACATTCCTGACAAATCATGGCACTAATCTTGAAAAATACACTTGCAAATAATTTTTCAATAATTTGAAATAATCGGAGAAATAAAATGGAAATAGCAAAAGTAGCATTCCTTGAAACTTACACCCTTAGTGAAAATGGTGGTGTAATGGGAGCAATTTTGGTAACTGATGCAGAAACAAAACCTTTGGAATTTAGAGTTACGGCACCAATTCGTCCAACGAGTTTTCAAAAAACCTTGTATGGTGATGTATTACTTGAGCATATTCTCGTAGAATTAATTTCTGTTCCACTTCTAAATGCAGTGAACGAACAGATTGATCTAATAGTCGTTAAGGATCCATTGTTTCTTGGTGCAAATAATAAACAGGGAATCAGAGTGGTTCGTCTGCTGAGCGATGAAAAAGAAAAAACAAGAAGCAACACAGCAGTTGAGTTGCTAAATACGCCACTTAACGGATCTGCTAAAGGTTATGTTGAAACCTCTAAAAAGTTTGAAGCAGAACTTAAAGGAATTAAGGAAAGTCTTGAAAAAATTGCTGAGTCAAGAAATCTTTCTGAACCATTTGAAAGACTTAAAGCAGCGTGCGAACAAGTACAGTTGCAGCGTACAAACGATTAATAACTGATAGCTAAATGCTCCGTACCGCAAGAACAAAAATTGCAGATAAAGTTTCTAAGTTGGAAACCAGTGATGATTTCCATTATGCTAAATGGTTACGCGCTCCTAAGATTATTGAAAGCGAAGTACCTGAAATTTATTACTCGGATGAAGTTGAAGATTTTCCAGTTGAAAAATTAATTGCACCAAACTCACTAAAGCTTAAGTTCCGACTGCCTAATTACAAAATTCCTCAGATCAGGCAAAGCTATTTGCTAGATACACCAAAATCTTATCTAATATTCTTTGGACTTGCACGACCTCAGCTATTTTCTATGAAAGAAAAGGTTCTTTCATTACCCGAAATTATTAATCTTAACTCGGCACTTCCTCAAGCACCAGAGGTCATTGATCAATCATCTATTTTTATCGCTCAGGTTCCCAGACTTTTTGATCAGACCCCATTTTTTATAGCTAATACTCCTGAACTGTATGATCAATCGTCAAAATTTAATACTGAACCACCTGAATCATATGATCAGACTACACAATTTTTAGTTAATGCTTCTACATCTTATGATCAGAACATTAGCTTTTCTGAGATTGATGTTCATGATGTTCCTTTGTTAATATCACCGCCAAAAATTACTGATGAACTTGCAAACCTTATTCCCGAAATTTATAATATAGAATTACTAAATGTTGAAAAGTTTGACAATACAGTAATAAATTCAAAAAATATTGAAATAGAAAGATTTGCACTTCCTGCTGTAAACACAATTGATGTACCTGGAATAGATAATCTTATTGAAAGTACAACAGAATCTTATACTATTCCATTCGAAGAAATGCTGCAGGCTGATATACAGTTTTATTCACCTTCTTTTGAAATAGCACATCCTGTGTTCAAAGTTAAAATTGATGTGCCGAAAACAATTGTTAAAAAAGTAGTAATCGCACAAAAGAACTTTGAGCCTGTGGTTATTGATGCTATAAATGATCCATCGGTTTCTGAAATAACAAAAAATAACATCATGTCTTTGTTATCCTCTTTTAGAGAACTGGGTTGGCAGGAATACTCTAAAATGATCAATCCTCTTACAGATTACCAGCTTCAGTCATCTGAATTTCTTACATCAAATAATTTTGCTGTACTTAATGATGAACTTGGTTACGATAAGTTTAATCAGGCATCTGCCGCACTGGGTTTCTTGGCTAAAAAGGGAGGTGTCAGATCAGTATTGCTTATTAGTGATAAAACACGAGTTACAAATTACTGGACACCATCGCTAAAATCTTTTACAAAAGAACTTAAACTTAAAAAAATTGATCCCGGCACTACAAAAAAAATAAAAGGCACATCTGTAATCTGGTTTCTTGATATTAATGATATTGGCAAAACTGAAATTAAAGACTTTGAAAAACTTGATCTGGTTTTGTTTGATGAATTAGTAA
This sequence comes from Ignavibacteriales bacterium, assembly GCA_038214015.1. Taxonomy (GTDB): domain Bacteria; phylum Bacteroidota; class Ignavibacteria; order Ignavibacteriales; family Ignavibacteriaceae; genus IGN3. The sequence goes on from JBBQSH010000036.1 coordinate 21,330, forward strand.
ATATTAAATCTGCTGCAGACCAGATTAACCAACTCGTTACCAAAATTGAACCTGAATATATATGGTTTTTAACTCCAATTATTAATGAAAAAGCAGTTAAAAAGTTTCTTGCAGAATTTGAATTTACCACAAAAGTTTCTTTCACCACTTTCGGCAAATCTCTTGCTGATTTGCAGGGAGATGAACCAGTAACAACTTTTAATGATATTTGGCTAGAACTTGATGAGATGCAGTTATTTGAGTACTCTGAGGCTTTAACAAAATCTAAGGAAGAACTTAATCTGCTTTTTGAAAGTCCTAATCCTTTAAGATTTCAATCTAATATTTTTACCATTATTCATAGGCTAAAACAGATACTAAACTTTTCATCATTCCGTAATATCAGTCCGAAGGCTAATCTTCTAATTGAGCAGGTAGAAGCTATTTCAAAAAATAAAAAGAAAGCTATTGTATTTACACAGTATGATGTTAACGGGATGAAAAAAATTGAAAAAGCTTTTGAAATGAATGACATAAAATTTATAGTTGGCAGAAATGGAATGTCGACTGAAGAACTTAAACAAACTCTTGCTGGATTTTACGATCGACGTGATATTACAGTATTAATTACTAACCTAAAACCTTCGCGTATAAATATTAATCTTAACAAAGTATCCTACATCTTTAATTTTGATCAATGGTGGAACCCTGTTACACAATGGCAGAATGACGATGAAATTGGTATCTCAGAAATTGTTCATTCACCGGTTGTGGTTTATAATTATAATATTAAAAACACTTTTGAAGAAGAACTTAACAGTTTGATAGTTGAAAAAGGTTTTGATAACCGCTATCTATTTGATAATCTGAAAAGTGAAACTTTGTCTGAACTAATAACTATGGATGATTGGTTATATATCTTTGGTATGAATGATCAATTCAAAAAAATGCTTAACAGTGAAAGAACTAAACTGATAAAAAAACTTCAGATAATTGATCTAAATAGTTACAAAGCATTGATGAAATACTTTTTTAGTTTTCTCGGATATCGTGATATAAGTATTATGGACATTGACGATGATCCGATGTTTTATATTATTGGTACCGCTAGAAAAGGTACCACACCTGTTAATTTTCATGGTAAGTGCTTACTTACTACAGATGTTAAAAAAGAAGACTATGAAGAAGTTATACACTTTAAACCATCTGCAAACGAAATCAAAAGAAAATTTGTTATTACCAATGGTGAATTTGCGGAAAGAATTAAAAATGGCACAACCTATATTGATTGTAAAGATTTAGCAAATTTTATTATTACACTTGGTTTAAAATCCCACGTTGCTTCCAAAAAGAACTAATATATTTTATTAAAAATCTTCCTTCTGAATTAAATATGCTTAATACTTATATCTTAATTTTTAACTTAAAATACTCCATAGTTTTACTCAATCCTTCTTTGCGATGTACTTTAGGTTCCCATCCAAGAACACGTTTAGCTTTAGAAATATCCGGCTGCCGTACTTGAGGATCATCAATCGGAAGAGGTTCATAAATTATTTTGCTAGTGGATCCGGTTAATTCAATAATCTCCTCTGCCATTTGCTTAACTGTTATCTCTTCAGGATTTCCGATGTTAACAGGCTCTTTTTCATCAGATAACAATAACCTAAATATACCTTCCACTTCGTCGTCGATATAGATAAAGCTTCTTGTCTGACTACCATCACCAAAAACTGTGATTGGTTCATTGTTTAATGCTTGAGAAAAAAAAGCAGGTATCGCACGTCCGTCTCTTAATCGCATACGCGGGCCATAGGTATTAAATATTCGTACTATTCTTGTGCTAATATTATGATATCTCTGATATGCCATTGTAAGCGCTTCAGCAAATCTTTTAGCTTCGTCATAAACACCGCGGGGACCAACGGGATTAACATTTCCCCAATAATCTTCCTTCTGCGGATGCATCAACGGATCACCATATACTTCTGAGGTTGAAGCCAGTAAAAAGCGTGCACCTTTTTCTTTGGCTAATCCCAGAGCTTTATGTGTTCCTAATGAGCCTACTTTTAATGTCTGTATTGGAAGTTGATGATAATCTAATGGACTAGCAGGGGAGGCAAAGTGCAGGATATAATCAACATCGCCTGCCACGTGGATAAAGTTTGTTACATCGTGATGTATAAATTTAAATTTAGGATTTCCGAATAAATGCT
>JBBQSH010000037.1:0-23474 GCA_038214015.1 Ignavibacteriales bacterium
ATTTTGCAGTTGATCAATCATTTGCGGGTATAGATGCTAGTTTTGAAGAAACCGGTTATACATTCGGATTTCAGTTCATTCATCCAATTGGAGAAACGACTTTAAGTTATCTTGTTAGATTAGGCGGAACATACAACCACATCGAAATCGAAAATAATAGTGGTGATATTATAATTGATTCAGGACACGGATTGGGCTGGCAGGCTGAAGCTGGTTTGGTAATTCCATTGGGTGAAAAATTTTCTTTGTTGCCAAGCTTAAGATATCGTTCGCTCAATCGGGATATCGAAATTGATAATGTAAACACATCAGTTAATTTGAATTACTTATCGGTTGGAGTTGGCTTATCGTGGTCGTTTTAATGTAAAGGACAAGGCAAGCCTTGTCCCTACATTCAATTTTTGTAGGGGAAGGGCTTGCCCTTCCCAATATTCATTTGAAAACATAAGCATCTTAAATTTATTTTAACGAATTTTGAAGTGTGAAAATGAAATTAAATAAACATACGATCCTAGTAATTCTACTACTTGCTTTTTTTGTACAGCTTATAATTATTACTTACAACTATGCTACTGGTTTTATTGAAGTACCTGGCGTTGTAAATTTTTTAACAAGACTTGCCATCGGAACGGCATTCAGCTTTGTGTTTGCGCTGTTATTGGTTTTTCTTGATCTCCAAATAATAAACCGTCTTGATAAACTTTTCCCTCTGCCGCAAAGACTGATTGCAAGGATTCCTACTGAGTTTATTTTTACAATTATTGTGGGCTCTCTTATTGGTTCAGTGGTAACTGTCATTGCCGGATCGTTAATGCCTTATGCTGATGGATTACTGAAAAATGTGATGAACAATTCACTAATAACTTCTGTCATTAATCTTATTGTTATTACCGTTATAGAGGCGATTGTGTGGTTCAAGCGAAGTCAGCAATCTTTAGTAAAAGCAGAAAAGCTTGAAAGAGAAAATTCACAGATAAGATTTGAAACATTGAAGAGTCAGCTTAATCCACATTTTCTGTTTAACAGTCTGAATGTTCTTTCAAGTTTGATAAAAAAGGATTCTGATAAAGCGCAGAATTTTGTGGATGAGTTTTCTTCTGTTTACAGATATACCCTTGATGTGATAGAAAAACCAGTTGTTGAGTTAAGAGAAGAATTGGATTTCGCAAAATCATTTTTGTATTTGCAGAAGATCAGGTTTGATAATGCTGTTGATATGGAAATAAATGTGGATGCATCCAAGTTGACTTATTTGGTTCCGCCGCTTGCAGTTCAGACATTACTTGAGAATGCGTTTAAGCATAATAAGGCTTCGGTGGATAATCCGCTGAAAATAAAAATTTACAATGACGATGATATGTTAATAGTTATTAATAATCTTCAACCAAAGATTAAGGGTGCTGATTCAAAAGGAGTTGGATTAAATAATCTTAGCAAACGATATGAATTGCTGGGAGAAATTCTTCCGCAATATTCGGTTACTGAAAAAGAATACATAGCAAAAATCCCATTAATAAAACCGGAGTAAAGTATTTGTCATTCTGAGCGAAGCGAAGAATCTAATATTACGATTTTATGAAGCAATATTATGTTTACATAATGGCTAACCGCTCAAAAACTCTTTATACAGGAGTTACTAATAATCTTATCCGGAGAGTTTATGAACACAAAAATAAAATAATTCCTGGATTCACTGTAAAATACAACATTACAAAACTCGTTTACTATGAAACATTTAGTGACATTAAATCTGCAATCTTTAGGGAAAAGCAAATAAAAGGCTGGTTGAGATCAAAAAAGATAAATTTAATTGAGTCAACAAACCCTGATTGGATGGACTTAAGTGAGGGATGGTCTTGAGATTCTTCATTCCGCTTCGCTTCATTCAGAATGACAGCGACGTGTAATCCTGAACGAAGTAAAGGGGCTCACTTCGTTCCACTAAAATGACGAAAGAAAGAAATTATGAAAAGTATTATAATCGAAGACGAAAAACTTGCTGCAGAAAGACTGGAAGAATTAATCCACGAGATTGATCCTTCAATTGAAATCTCAGCAAAGTTAAAATCAATAGAACAATCAATTAAATGGCTTAAACAAAATAAGCCTGATTTAATTTTCCTTGATATTCAGCTTGAGGATGGATTAAGCTTTTCAATCTTTGAAAAGGTGGATGTTGATGTGCCGATTATTTTTACAACTGCTTATGATCAATATGCAATTAAAGCATTTAAACTCAACAGCATAGATTATCTTCTTAAACCGATCAAGAAAAATGAACTGCGTGAGAGTATTAATAAATATAAAAATATCAAAACATCTTACCTGATGGACTTTGAAGAAATTATCAAAAGTATTCAAAGTAAAGAAGTAATTTATAAGAAAAGGTTTTTGATTCAGTACGGACAAAAAATTAAAAAAGTTGAGACAGATGAGATTGCGTATTTCTATGCAATGGAGAAAAATGTTTTTCTGACAACATCATCAGGTAATACTTTTCCTATTGATTTTACTCTCGATAAACTTCAGGAAGTGATTGATCCTGAAAAGTATTTCCGCATTAACAGAAAAATGATTATCGGTTTTAGTTCAATAAAAAATATGATTCCATTCTCCCGATCAAGAATAAAGATTGAATTAAATCCACTCGAACCAAAAGATGTTGAAGCACTTGTAAGTGTTGAAAGATCTGCTGCGTTTAAGACGTGGATGGATAAGTAACAAAAAATTTTAGTAAGTAAAATGAAGAAAGCTATGTTATACATTTTAGGATTCTTTGGATTGCTGGTTATCAGTTTGATTATTGTACTAATCATTCTAAGTCCCGGAAATCCAAAACAATTTTTAGATAAAAATGGGAATAAACTAAAGAACAGCATTTCAGAAAAAATATTCCTTGATATAAATGGATCTAAGCAAGGGATGTTTATCAAAGGTAAAAATCTGGACAATCCCATTATTCTTTACTTACACGGAGGAATGCCGGTTTATTTTTTAACAGAAAAATATCCAACGAATCTAGAAGATAATTTTACAATGGTTTGGTGGGAACAACGTAATTGTGGAATATCATACAATCCCAATTCCACAAAGAATACAGCTAAATTGGAACAGCTTGTTGATGATACCATCGTATTAACAAAATATTTATTAGAACGATTCGGAAAAGAAAAAATATATCTTATGGGACATTCGGGCGGGTCTTTTCTTGGAGTTTATGTTGTTGATAAGGCGCCGGAATTATACGCAGCGTATATAGGCATGGCTCAAATGTCGAATCAATTTTTATCAGAAAAAATTGCTTATGAATATATGCTAAAACGGTATGAAGAAATGAAGAACCAAAAAATGGTAGAATACTTCCAGAGTATAAATTTTGATAATCAAAATAAAATACCTGAGAAATATATAAAGATGAGAGATGCTGCAATGCACGAGCTTGGTATTGGAACAATGAGAAATATGAGGAGTATAGTTACCGATCTATTTCTACCATCGTTGAATTTTAGTGAATATACGCTGTCTGATAAATTTCATTTCTGGTATGGTAAATCAAAATCAGGTATCAGTCAAAACTGGGAGAAAATGATACGCACAAACCTTATAGAAACTAAGAATGATTTTAAAATACCAGTTTATTTTTTTCACGGACTTTATGATTATACCTGTTCATACGAATTAGCAAAAAAATATTTCGATAAAATCCATGCACCAATAAAAGGTTTCTATACTTTTGATCAGTCAGCACACACCCCTTTATTTGAAGAGCCTGAAAAAACAGATAGAATTTTAATCAATGATATTAAGAATTTAAGAGTGGATTTAGCTGACAAATAATAGAATTAAATGTTTGGAAAAATCATCTGCGTTCAAAGAGTGGATGGATAAATAAAAAAGCCCGCAAATTTCTCTGCAGGCTTTAGTGGAGATGAGATTATCTTTTACTTATCAGTTCTTTTTATTTTTATCGTTCCATCAATTTCTTTATCAAAATGTCTTTTGTATAGCTCATTATACTTTTTGTGATGTTCCGAACTTACATTTACATCATTAACCTTTGTGTAATCCTTATCTATTTCTAAATCAAATTCATCTTTTGTTGATTTTAGATATCCATCTTTTACCAGTTCTGATTTCAACTCATCCAGAAATAGATCTAATTTTTTCATTTCACCTTTTATTCCATGCATTTCAATTTTAAGACCTTTCATATTTTTCTTCAGCTCTTTCATACTTTCGTGTAACTCGCCCATATCAAACTCAGAACTATCAAACTTAAAATCAAAGTGCTTAAATGATTCGCCAAATTTTTTCATTCCATCTTTAAAGTCATCCATATCCAAATAAACATCTATGTCAGCATCAGGCGAATTTGGAGGAACAGGAAGATTTTTAAGGTTTTCCTCAAGTTCTTTCATGTTTTCTTTAAACTCTTCAGAATCAAAATAAAGCTCAATCTTTTTATCCTTTAAATCCTTTAAACTTTCTTCAAGTTTTTCCATGTTTTTTTCAAACTCATCTTCGTCAAATTCTAATTTAAAATGCAGGAACTTATCATTATCAAAATCGTGTTTGAACTTTTTCATTTCTTCACCGAACTTATCCATATCAAAATGAAATCGGTGAACATTTCCATTAAATTCCTTAAAGTCTGATTTAAGTCCATTTAGTTTTTCATAAATCATATTCTTGTGCTGATCGATTTCAGTATCCGGTACACGCGTTCCATCTTTATATAATGAGGATATTTCATTATCATTAAAATCTACACGCCAATCGGAGCCATCATCCTTGAATGAAAAAGATTTATCTCCTGTAAAACTGGTTTGATTTAAAGTGTTGCTCTGATCTATTCCGGAAGAGCAGCCGGAAAATGATATTAAAGCTGTGAACACGATTAGTGCAAAGACAATCCCAAACAAATTTGTTCTAAACTCTGTACTTGTAAAATCAAGTTTCATAATTAACCTCTTCGTTTTTGTTCTTTCTGATGGTTAAGACCGAGTTTGATCTGAAAATGTTTCGTTGATTGTTTCGTTTATTTAAGAAAGGAATAATTTGCTGATGAAAGGACGAACAAAGATTTAACTGAACTTATTTAATTAAACTTGGCAGGGTATATAAATATTGTAAAATCTTAGCACAGACTTATCTGCCGCGGCAGACTGTTTTACGGGATCAGTTTGTACCACCACTTTTTGCGTAAGGTGTGTTATTTAAGAAATCCATATTTTTTAATATGCTTGTATGCAAGATAACCAACAGCGCCCGCTTGAACCATTCCCAGAGCATATTTAATAGGATTAAATTTTGTGTTTTCTAAATATTGTTTTTCAAGCTGAGATAAAAAATGCGGTGAAAAGTTTTGACCATTGTTTTCTGTATTTGAAATGGCAAGCGATGTCCTTAACCAAACCGTTTGAGGATCGCCATCAATCGGTACATTCATTTTCATATTGTTAAATTGACGGTGCAATTCAAATTCATCAAACTTAATTTGCATTTGTGTCACGGAATTCGGGTTGATTCTAATTTTTAGCGAATCGTTTGTGGAAACTGTATTGGCGTTATCGGTTTGCTGAGCATACAAAATGAAAGTATAAAGAAAAAGAAGTGATAATATTTTGATTAAACTTTTCACATATTCAAAATAAAGATTAGAGAAAAGACTATCCAACCATTAATCAGAAACTGCTTCCGTTTGTTTTTTAAATGATTTAAAATCTATTGAGTGCGTAATAAGATCTACAACCGTTTTGATTCCTATAAATAAAACTATAACTGCAAGATTGGTATTTGTGGAAAAGAAAGAACCGGCTGCTCCAATAAATCCACCCAATATAATTGTTAGATGCATAGGAATGATCCTTACATAAGGAGCAAACATTATAAAACCAATGTTTGGCAGTTCATCAGTTTGTTCTTTCCTGGAATTAATAAACTCAATAAGGTAACTTATAAAAAACATTCCCGTTGAAAGCAAAAAATAATTTATTCCAGAACTGCTGGTGCTGGAGTTAGAAAATTCAGAAAAGGCACCAAGAAAAACAGCATATATCAAATGGAAGAAACCATAATGGAAAAGAAAAAATACCGCGCTGGAAATTGCAGTTGCTCTTGTGGGAAGCATTTGCTTTTTGCCTTGCTTAAATCGCTCTGTTGAAAAATCTTTAAGTGTAATCAGCTTAATGAAGTTAAAAATTCCGATAATTACACTTTGTGACCAGTAAATCCACAACACTTCATTTGCCGAAATACCATCTACAACAGCAAAAAATATTACAAGTAAGTTGGAAAAGATTAACGACAATGTTGATGTTTTTGTAAAGTCAACCTTATTCCAAAGTGTGGAAAATTTTATTTTCGGCTTCTTACTCATTGATAAAATTATTTATTAGTTGCCCAATTTCTTAAAAGATTTTTTTCTTCCTGAGTAAGCTTTGCTTCGCTATGCACAACGCGGTATTGCCACGGAGGCATATTTTCTTCACGAACTTCTTCCCAAATTTCTTCTTTTATTTTTTCTGTTTTATTTGTGTAATTGCCCCATTCGGAAAAGTTTATTTTTTTTCTTCCTTCGTTAACGTCTTTAACTGAAAGAAAAGAAGCGGGAGCTACTTTTGTATACCATACCCAATTTGTTTCATTTGAGTGGCAATCGTAGCAAGCTTTTTTAAGAATTGCTTTTATATTTGCCGGAGCGTCAATATCAGATTGAACCGGAGGGTTTGTTCTTTCAACCGGTATAAATTGAATTCCCACAATAACCACAACAAGAAATGCTATGAACTTTTTCATTCACTTCCTCTTTGCTAATTAAAGATAATTTACTCTTGTTTCTTTTTGTCTTTATTGAATTTCTTTTCCCCTTCTTTCTTTCCGTACTTGATTCGATAAGCATTTGCAATCTTACAATCTTTACAAAATCCACCGCAGCAATCTTTCCATTCTTTGTCCAAAAATTCTTTTCTTAACTTGCTCATGATATTTTGGGTCATCCTTTAATTTGGCTTTTGATGACTTGGTTTATCCTTTATTTAAAACTCGATTACAAACTTTCACAACATTCTCAACAGTAAAACCATATTTTTCATACAAGATATTATCTGGAGCAGAAGCACCGAATGTTTCTATACTTATCACTTCACCAAAGTCTCCAACATATTTTTGCCAGCCCATTCCAATTCCCATCTCAACAGAAACCCTGGCTTTAATTTCCGATGGAAAGATTTGGTTTTTGTATTCATCCGGTTGCTGTTCAAAAATTTCCCAGCTTGGAAAGCTTATAACTTTTACACTCTTTCCTTCTGCTTCAAGTTGTTCAGCTGCTTTTAAAGACAATGAAACTTCCGAGCCTGTTGCAATCAAAAGCAAATCCGGTGTTGCGTTTGAATCTTTAACAACATAAGCTCCTTGCTGCAAACCTTTTGTAGACCCATATTTATTCTGATCTAGGATGGATAGTTTTTGTCTTGTAAGGATTAGCGCAACCGGTCCGCCAACATGATTGATTGCGTATTTCCATGCTTCAACAGTTTCATTTGCATCTGCAGGACGAATAACAATTAAATTTGGAATAGCACGAAGTGAAGCTATTTGTTCTATTGGCTGATGTGTTGGTCCATCTTCACCAAGCCCAATACTATCGTGTGTAAATACGTAAATAACTTTTTGCTTCATCAATGCCGCTAATCGTATTGCAGGACGCATATAATCTGAGAAGATTAAAAACGTTGCACCAAATGGAACTAATCCGCCATAGATTGCCATTCCGTTTAGTATGGAACCCATGGCATGTTCTCGGATTCCAAAATGAATGTTCTTACCTTTTCTATCTTCAGCAGAAAATGATTTTGAAGATTTTATATGAGTCATGTTTGATTCATTAAGATCAGCAGAACCGCCAATTAAACCAGGAATATCTATTGCTGCAGCGTTTAATACTTTACCCGATGCAACACGTGTTGCAATTTTTTCAGAAAGGTCATCAAACTTTGGTAAATGATTTAACCATTCTCTATCAAACTGATAGTTCATCACCGATTCAAATAAAGCATACTCTTTGGGATACTTAATTTTATATTCATCAAGAGTTTTGTTCCACATATCCTCAGCTTCCTGTCCGCACTCCACGATTCCTTTAAAGTGTGAGTAAACTTCATCTGGTACATAAAAAATTTTGTCTTCGGGCATTCCAAGATTTCTCTTTGTCAGTTTTACTTCTTCTTCCCCAAGTGGTGCGCCGTGCGATGATGATTTATCCTGTTTATTCGGACTTCCAAATCCAATATGTGTTTTGGTAATAATTAATGTTGGTTTATCATAACTTGAGCGGCACAATTTAATTGCTCTATCAACCTGATCAGAATCATTTACATCCAATATTGTAAATACCTGCCACCCATAAGCTTCAAATCTTTTTGCAACATCATCGGAATAACTGATATCTGTCGTTCCATCAATTGTTATTTTATTATCGTCATAAAAGAAAACAAGTTTACCAAGTTTCAAATGTCCCGCAAGGGATGCCGCTTCATGCGATACACCTTCCATCAAATCACCATCGCTGCAAATACCAAAAATTACATGATCAATAATCTTTATATCATCTTTATTAAAAAGTGCAGCAAGATAATCGCGGGCAATTGCCATACCTATTGCATTTGCAAAACCTTGTCCAAGCGGACCGGAAGTAGTTTCGACTCCTGCTGTATGTCCAAGTTCCGGATGGCCCGGTGTAATGCTATTCCATTGTCTGAAGTTTTTAAGATCATCCAATGAAACCTTATATCCGCTTAAGTGAAGAATAGAATATAAAAGCATACTTCCGTGCCCTGCAGATAAAACGAATCTGTCTCTGTTTATCCATTTCGGATTTGCTGGATTATGTTTCATTGTTTTATAGTAAAGTGCATAAGCAATCGGCGCCATTCCAAGAGGCATACCGGGATGTCCGGAGTTTGCTTTTTGCACGGCATCAATAGCAAGAGTTCTAATTGTGTTTATGGAAAGTTGTTCAATATCAATTCTTGAATCAGACATAATGTTTCCGGTTAAATAAAAAATTTGGTGGACTAAGATAAAAAAATTTTTGTTATGTGAAGTCCAACTTTCTAATGCTTTTCACATTTAATTTGCAATATTCTTCGCAACATCCAATTTTTAAGTAAAGATTATAAATTTATTCTTCATATTCAGTCAGGAAAAAAATGTTTGCTTTATTTCAGTTCGTCACCCAGAACTTGTTTCAGGGTCTAATTCTTGATCAAACACAAGGGATCAGATTCCGATCCCGATTTTATCGGGACGGAATGACAGCACTAATACTTTTCTTTTTGTCTTTTTCATTTTTAACTGGCTCTTTGCTCCACGCACAGGATAAACAGTTAACCTTTAACCAGGTTTATATGTTTGGCGAACCAAGAATTCTAAAACCACTACCGCGATTGCAAGGCTGGTTTGATGATGATAATTATCTTATGCAGAAGCGCGATGCAACAACAAGTGCAATTGTAAAAGTAAATGTGAAATCTGGAGATGAAACAATTGTGTTGGATTTCAATTCAATCAATCCAAATCTTGATGAAGCAGAATTAACTGCCGAAGAAAACATCGGTATAACAAAAGATTATAAGGGCTTACTTTTTTATGATAATAATGATTTGATTTTCTATTCTATCACAAAAAACAAATTAACGCGCTTAACAGAAAACAAAGATGAAGAAGTTAATCCAATGCTTTCTCCCAATGGAAAGAAAGTAGCATTTACACGCAACAAAGATTTATATGTCGTTGATGTTGAATCTGCAAAAGAAACCCGCTTAACCAAAGATGCAAGCGATGTTGTATATAATGGATATGCTTCGTGGGTTTATATGGAAGAAATTATCGGGCGCTCACTTAACTATCGTGCATTCTGGTGGGCGCCAAATAGCGAGATGATTGCTTTCTTAAGGTTTGATGATACACCGGTTCCAAAATTTCCATTGGTTAACTATAGTGTTGTGCACGGTGAACTCGAGTGGGAACGTTATCCAAAACCCGGTGATCCGAATCCAATTGTTAAAATGGGAATTGTCCACATCAACACAAACAAAATTGTTTGGATCGATGAAGATGAAAATCTTGATCAATACACTGCCTGGCCTTTCTGGTTGCCGAACAGTAAAGAATTATTTTATCAGGTTTTAAATCGTGATCAAAATGATTTACAGCTTCTTTCTGCAAATCCTGAAACCGGAAAAAATAAATTAATGTATGAAGAAAAAAATAAAACATGGGTTGAGTTCTTTGAAGACATCCACATTTTAAAAAACAATAAAGGTTTTATTCTTCGTTCAGAACTTGATGGATGGAGACACCTTTATCATTACGATATGAATGGCAAACTGAAGAAACAATTAACAAAAGGCGAATGGAATGTTTCTGATATTAAATTAGTTGATGAAAAGAATGAAAGAATTTTCTTTGAAGCAAACAAGGGTGATAGATTGCAAACGCATTTGTTTGTTGTTGATTTTGATGGCGATAATTTGGAACAACTAACAAAAACTAATAGCACTCATAAAACAACAATTTCTCCTGTGGGAAAATATTTTTATGATACTTACTCCGATGCAAACTCTCCGCAAAAATTAGATTTGTTTGATGGGAAAGGAAATCTTATTAAAAATCTTGGCGATAGAAAATCAAAAATATTTAATGAGTACAAACTTGGTAAAACAGAATTGTTCTCAATCAAAACAGAAGATGGATTTGATCTGCCAGCAATGTGGGTATTGCCACCAGATTTTGATGAGAATAAAAAGTATCCTGTTCTGTTTTCTGTTTACGGCGGACCTGGTGGAACTGATGTAACTAATTCTTTTTCTGCTTATCTGGATAGATTTTTTATTTCGCAAAGTGGAATAATTTATTTTATTGTTGATCATCGCGGTTCTGCATACTTTGGCAGGACAGGAAAAGATAATATGTACAGAAATATGGGTAAGTGGGAAATCAATGATTACATCGAAGCAGCAAAATGGTTAAAAACAAAATCATTTATTGATTCCACAAAAATTGGTATTACTGGATCAAGTTACGGCGGATATGTAACCTGTATGGCGCTTACTCTTGGTGCGGATTATTTTACTCACGGACTTGCAGAATACTCCGTTACCGATTGGGGACTTTATGATAATGTTTACACAGAAAGATATATGGGTCTGCCATCAGAGAATAAAGAAGGATATAAGTTTGGTTCTGCAATGACACATGCAAGTAATTACAAAGGATTGCTGCGATTAACTCACGGTACTTTAGATGATAATTGTCATATGCAAAACACAATTCAGCTTGTAGATAAGCTTACGAGCTTAGACAAACATTTTGAATTAATGTTATATCCAAACGAAAGACACGGTGTAGGTTTTCCTAAATGGATTCACGCCCAAAGAGAGTATGTTCAGTTCTGGTTTAAGAATTTTCTTGGTAAAGATTTTGTGAAGGATTGAAAGCATTGGAACACTGATCCAACGGATTAAGATTGATTAAAATCCGTTTCGATCTGTTTTATCTGTTCAACCTGCCTACCGACAAAGGCAAGTACGTGTCATCCGTGTTCTATTGCGATTAAACTACTCGTTTAACTTTTCTAAAATATATTTGATTTAAGAAATTTAAAGCATCCTGAGTTAACACGAAGTACGATTATTAATTATTATAGTCTTACAATTCGAACTGCCTACAGGCATGTAGTCTTGCTTCATAAAACAAGATGATATTTAGCTCTTCTTTTCTAGCTTTACTTTTATAATATTATCTAAACTTATTTTTCCAGCACCATAAACTAAAATCACAAGCAGAAGTAAGATGTAATAAAGCGGAATTTCAAATCCATTGTTTCCCGCTTCAAAACCGTTACCAAGATGGACAGTTACAATGGCAACTATCATTATAAAGATTAATGGAATAGAAATTATTCGGCTTGCTAAACCAAGGGTTAACAAAACAACTCCAGCCATTTCCGTGCTTGCGGCAAGATATGCGTTTAATCCTGGCAACGGAATTCCCAAATCTCTAAACCAATCAACGATTGAATTAATGTTTTGCCATTTCATAAGTGCGGGATTAAAGAAACCATAAGCAAGAATTAATCGTACTGCTAATAAATGTACATCTTTAAGTTTAGAAAGATGCTTAACAACTAATTTATATTTTTCTATCATATTATTTCCTGTTCATTTTCAAAACCAAGTATAAAACCTTTTGAATGCATTGTATAAATAAATTTCAAAAGGTTTTCTTTAATCATTTTACAGCTAATGTTTTTATTTGCTTCTTCTGATTTTTTAATAAGCTGCTCAACAGTAAAATTGTTTTTTTCAATTTCATAAATCAACCACACAAAGAATGGCGAGAGATCAAAGAACTGCACTTTATCATTAGCACGAAACATCAGTACGTAATAAATGCCTTTATCTGCCATCGAAATACTATTGGGTGATTTTAAGTGAACAGGAAATGATAAATGTAAAATTTCATATTCACGGTTAATCACAATTCTGCTATGATTATAAATACTTAATGATAAATCCTTAATATCATCATTTTTATCTTCCATCATATATAATTCAATTTCTTTCCATTCAAATAAAAGTAGATCCATCAAATACGGATATTTTATTTTTACTTCAAATCTATTTTCATCAATAAACTCATAAAACTCATATGGCATTTGCCATATTTGTGGTGATTGGCTTTTATGTTTTGCAACAAAATCATCAACCAGATGTTTCCATTCATTTGCTTCAAGCAGATTTTCTGTTATTGGATAAGCTGAACGCAGGCTGTCATCAATTACACCGCGAATTAATCTTCTATAATGATGAATCCTGTTTTCAGTTAAACCATCAATAGGTTGTGGAATATTTGTTTTGCAAAATGAAGCAAAATTGTTTTGCTGTGCTTCCGTGTATTGGTTAAGATACATATTCAATGCTCCAGGCTTCTTTGCTGATTCGTTCAAGTTCATTCATTTCAAAAGCTAGTTCTTCAAATTCCGGAATGTTAAAATCTCTTTCTAATAAAACAGGAACAGGAGTTTGCATTTTGTTTACTGTGTATTCAAAAAGTCTATAAACGGGGTCTATAATCGGTTGACCGTGTGTATCTATAATTAAATCTTCCGAAACTTTTTCGTGTCCTGCCATATGGATATAAGCAACTTTATCAAGCGGAAGTTGATCTATAAACTTATAAGCATCATAATTATGATTGAACGCATTTACATATACATTGTTAACGTCCAATAAAAGATTACATCCGGAACCTCTAATGATCTCGTTAACAAATTCAACTTCGCTCATTTCTGCGGCAACAGGAGTGTAATATGAAACTATTTCCATTGTGATTTTTCTATCAAGAAAATCCTGAACCTGTTTTATTCTTTCAACAATATGTTTTACCGCATCATAACGAAAAGGAATTGGAAGTAAATCATATAAATGTGCATTGTTGCATTTAGAATAACTTAAATGTTCCGAGTAAACGTCTATGTTATAATCGCGCAAGAATCGTTTTATTTGTTTTAAAAAGTTCCAGTCTAATTCTTCAGGGCTGCCAATTGATAGTGATAAACCGTGAGCGGTGACAGGATATTTTTCGGATAAACGCTTAAGAACTTTTTTCCAGTACCCGCCGATGTTCATCCAGTTTTCCGGAGCAAGTTCTATAAATGATGGCTGCAAAATTTTTGATTGAAGAAATTCTTCACCAAAATCTTTTCTATATCCTATCCCAACAAATTGTTTCATTTAATATTCCTTTTAAGCTGGATTATATTTTTTTTACAATCATTTTTGATTAAGTGTCCTTCTCGTGTAAACGGGAATCTTTAATTATTAACTTGAACTGGATTCCCACTTTCGTGGGAATGACAGTTGTTCATTATTACTTATGAAAAGCATTACATCATTTGCACCAATATTATTTTTTATCTGTATTTTTCTTTTCAGTAGGTTTGTTTTCGCCACACTTGCCGTCGCCGCATTTTCCTTCTTTGGATTTATCATCCATCTTTTTCACATCCTTTGTTTGCATGGTTGTGGAATCATTTTTGCCGCCACATTTATGCTCGGTTGTTTTAGAATCTCCACATTTTCCTTCACCGCACTTTGCATCTTTAGTCTTATTTTCATTTTTTGAGTTGTCTTTGGATTTTTCACCGCAAGACAAATCTAAATTGTACTTTTGTGAAACCAGATTATCTAATAATGCTGTTCTTAATTGCGAACCAGATCCGAGATCAGTAAAACTAAATGGATTTGCTGATGCAGTGTTTGTACTTAAAAGTGACCCCGCAACGATTGATCCTGTAAATAGGATGCTTTTGAGACTTTTGTTTGTCATAATAGACCTTTCGATAATTGTTAATAGTTTATTTGTTAGTTCAGTGGTAAAGACGAAGGGAAAACGGAAACCTTACAAGGGGAATAAAATAATTTTTATTTTAATTCTTTTTCTATAATGTTTTGAAGAGTATTCTTATCAATATCAGAAAGTGTTTTTTTTGACTTCCAATTTGAAAGTAGTTTGTCTATTATTTTACTTTGTTTATCAAATAAACGGCAGTACTGGCAAACTATTAAATGAAAAAACAATTTTAGTTTATCCATTAATGGAATATTTATTTCAGCCTTTTTCACAGAAAGCATTGTTGCTTCCTTGCAGGTAATCATAAATTTTTTGTTGCTAATGTTGTTTGCCATATAATAAATTTTCTAAACACTTTCTTATTTTAAGTTTTATCCTGTGGATAAGCACCCAATAGTTAGACGAAGATATTTCCAATTCCTTACAAATTTCTTCAGAATCAATTTCATCCATAAATTTCATTGAAAAGAGAGATAATTGAAGCTCGTTAAGTTTTCTTTTACATTTTTCAAGTATCTCGTAAAACTCAAATGATTGCTGTTGATAATTGAAAGCCTGGTTAAATGGATTTGGCAATGCCTCTTTTTTCCAATGTCCTGAATCTGTAAAGAATTCGTCATGTTCTCGTTCATCATCAATTCTTGTTAGAGGAGTTTTAGAATTTTTTCTGTAATGATCAATGATTTTATTTTTCAGAATAAAGTAAAGCCAGTTCTTTTCAGAAATCTCACCCTTAAAAGATTCTAAGTTTTTTAGTGCAGAAAGAAAAGTATCCTGGATCAAATCACGCGCTGTTTCTTCATCACTTACGCGCATAAATGCAAAACCAAAAAGCTCATCGCTGTATTTTGCAACCCAATCTTGCGGCGTTAGTTTGTAAGAAGATTCCAATTAATGATGTTTCAATTATTATCGATTGATTAAAAGTAATGTAAGCTAACTAAAAATAAAAATTATAAGAATGGCAATAAAGCCAACCCAAAATATCGTGTTTGTAAAATAAATGTAATTTAGATTTTTAATAATTTGATGTTGAGCTTATTTAAAATGATATTTGATAGTAATTTTTAATTTGTCAAGCTGTCCGCCTTGGCGGATTGTTTCAGCTTCTAAAATAAAACCTAAAAAATATGTTACGCAGAAGACATTCATTCGTATATAACCTGATTATTTTTATACTTGCACAGCTTGTGTGGCTTGCTGTGTTATTGTTGTGGATATACTGGTATGTAAAGAACAATTTAATTTTTGAGCAGGTTGGTGAAAATATTTCTCCGCAAATAGTTTATGATGCGCCAAGTGTCTTTCCCTTTGTTGGCGGAATTGTTTTACTTACCGGTTTATCTGTTAGTCTCGTACTCATCTTTCGTCATCTAAATATCCAAATAAAACTAAATGTACTGTATGATAATTTTATAGCAAACGTTACGCACGAACTTAAGTCTCCATTATCATCGATCCAGCTTTACTTAGAAACATTAAACTCCCGTGATGTTCCAGAAGAAAAGAAAAAAGAATTCTACGGTTTAATGATGCGTGATGCCGAAAGATTAAAAAATCTTGTTAACTCAATACTTGAAATTGCTTCAATGGATAAGAAAAAATCTAACAGGGATTTTGAATTTTATAAAGCTGATGAAACAATAAAGAAGATTGTTTTGGAATCTGCTGAACAATTTAAATTAAATCCGGATACTGTTATGTTTAGTGGAGATGCCGACTGTGATATCCTGCTTGACAGAAATTCAATCAGAACTGTATTTGATAACCTTGTTGATAATTCAATAAAATACAGTGTTGCCCCTTTAGAAATTTTCATTACTTTTAAACTCAGCGCAAATAAAGCAGAAATAGAATTTTCAGATAACGGAATTGGGATTCCGCATGATCAGATAAAAAAAATTTTTCTGAAGTTCCATCGTATTTATGATAAAGACATTCCAAATGTAAAAGGCACAGGTCTTGGTCTATATGTTGTTAAAGAAATAATCAAAAATCATAAAGGAAAAATTACAGCGATTAGTGAAGGAAAAGGGAAGGGATCTATTTTTAAAATAGAATTACCAATTTATGTTGCAAAAGAAAAATCCACAGAAGATAAAAAGAAGGATTTGAAAAATGAGCGTTGATAGTTTAGTACAGACAAATATTCTGTTAGTTGAAGACGAAGAAAATCTTGCACACGGATTAGAATATAATCTTATAGAAGAAGGGTACAAGGTTTCTTTGGCAAAAGACGGCAGAGAAGCATTAAAACTTTTTGATGAAAATGAATTTGATTTGATAGTGCTGGATATAATGCTTCCTTACTTTAATGGATTTGAAATTGCAAAACACGTCCGTAAAAAAAACCCTCAAATGCCAATACTCATGTTAACGGCACGTACGCAGGTAGAAGACCGTGTAAAAGGACTTGAACTGGGAGCTGATGATTATCTTACAAAACCGTTTCACCTTAAAGAACTATTACTTAGAATTAAGGGAATGCTGAAAAGAAAAAGCTGGTATCAAAAAGTTGTTATTGAAAATCCTTTTTATAGATTTGGTGAAAATGAAATAAATTTTGAGAATTTTAAGTGTACAAGTGGAAAAAAAGAATTTCAACTTACATCTTACGAAGCAATGATTATGAAGTACTTAATTGAAAACAAAGATAAAGTTGTAACTCGTAAAGAACTTTTAGAAAATGTTTGGAATATGAATCCAGAAGTTGAGACACGTACTGTAGATAACTTTATTGTTAGATTAAGGAAACATTTTGAAGATGATCCGTCAAATCCCAAATATATCGTAAGTGTTAGAAGTGCGGGTTATATGTTTCAAGCCTGACTACCGTCAGGCAGGTTTAGGTTCACGTTCAAGAAAAAAGTAATTAATTATACACGTAAAAATTTATTAGAGTGATGAATCGTTTAATATCAATTGCAGAGAAAAAGGATATTCCAATAAAATACCAGCACACACCACTGGGATTGCTGCTTGAATATCATAATCTAAACCGAGAGTTTGAGAATTATTCTGAGGCACAATTGCTAATCGGAATGTGTATGGATAATCGCAAACATCTTAATATGCCGGATAACTTTGCTTTTATTATTCGTTCCGGCGGAGCAAATTTACGCTACAGCGAGTTTAAAGTTTCTTTTGCTGTTTCTGTTGGCGATGTAAAACACATTGTGCTTATTGCACACAGCAACTGCAGTATGGTTAATCTTGCATCAAAGAAAAATCAATTTATAACAAAACTTTCTGAAAACGGCGGATGGACTTTAGAACAGGCGGAAGAGCATTTTAACAACTATGCGCCAATGTTTGAAATCAACAATGAAATAGATTTCATCCTTAGCGAAACAGACAGATTACGCAAGCGATATCCAAAGGTGCAGATTGCCCCAATGTATTATAAAGTTGAAGACAATTTGCTATATGTGATTAAAGAAGAATAAGCTATTTCATCAAAATTATCTTACGAACAGCTTTAAAGTTGTTTGCTTCAATAGAATGGAAATAAATTCCAGATGCTAGATTCTGGATGCTGGATTGAATTCAACTTCGTTAATCAAGTGCGTAGGCATTAGAAAGAGAAGGTAATTCTAACACTTAAATGATCTGCACAATTGAGATAGGATTTAAAATTTAATCCTGTATAAATGCCTTTGTAAATATTGTAAACCAATCCCCACCTTTGATAAATATCAGCCTTCTCAGCAAAAGGTCTGTGAACATATGCGCCAATTTGAGCACTGAAAATAGTGCTTCCCATAAGAAATTCTATTCCGCCTAGTAATGATGCACGCAACGGATCAGCATCAAGCTCAGGATTAATTCTTCTGGTAATTTCTACAGCTCTGCCGTTTCTTTCTAGCTCAGCAGCAAAAGTAACGGCAACAAATCTCCAGGTCTGCCAGCTTCTTAAGAAAGTTAAACCATACATCGGAACCTGCCCAGGCATTGGATATGGCATCGAAGAAATTCCCCATGAAAAAGAAAAATCCCAACGTGTCTTTTTATCAGAAGTTAAATATGTATCCGGAATATTTCTCTCTTTAAACTGCGGTTGATCTAAAAAATAGTTAGTGGATAAAGCTAAAGCCCAATAATTAATTCCGCCATTTGGCTCTAACAAAGCTGCATTTGATTGATGGTTCATACTCCCGTCAATCTGAAACTCAAAATTTTTGTTGAGTTTAACCGTAATCCCGGCACCAACTGAAATTAAATAATTGAAGTGTGTAGCATATGCCATATTATCCGGATGCTTATCTTTATCAAATGGTTTTGTAAGATATGAAGCACCTCCTTTACCCTTTAGGTGAAAATTATAATCAGATGGAAGACCAAAAAAATAAGTAAACGATAAACCGCCCGATAATCCATAACCAAGAAGTTCTTTGTTATTAAAATCATGAAAGGCTAGAAAAGCTCCGACTCTTGGATAACTGTGGCAGTTATTCCAAACTTCATCATTATTTAAATGCCAATTAAAATCTAATTCATAAGTATGTGGATTTAATCCTCTAAGATTTACGACTTCGTTTGCATGAGAGATCATATATCCTTTTGCATAGCTAAATCCCACAAGCAAATAATTTTTATTTGAAGAAATATTTTCTGTAAGTACTTCGTTTTTGCTGGATTGATTTTCGAAGCCTTGCGGATACAGTTGTGCGGAGCTAAATATTAAAATTATTATAAGCGCAATTACAAGAGAATGTGTTTCTGTTTTAGCCTTCATGCCATCTTTAAGTAGTTGTTTAACCAGCTTGAAAAACGAATTACAAAACATCTAATAATAAGCTGCTTATATAATAATCGATTTTAAATAACTATCAAGTACTTAACGCTAATTAATAATAAATTTTTCTATCATCTGCTTTATAAAATCTGCTGGAATGATTAAGTTATTAATAGACACAAAAGGAGTTTTGAATGAAAACATTTTATTTATTTTTGCTATTCTCTTTCGCACTCATTCCCATTTCAGAAATCGCTTTAGCTCAATGGTCAACAGATCCCGCAATTAACCTCGCTGTTTGCGATACCACTGGCGAACAGGCCCTTGCAAAAATTGGATCAACATCTGATGGCGGAAGCTACATTGCCTGGTTTGATAACAGAAGCGGAAGTTATGCGGTTTACTTGCAGCGATTAGATCCGCTTGGAAATAAAATGTGGGCACCGACTGGTTTACTAATCAGTAACAATTCGCAATCGTCTTCTCTTGTTGATTGGGATATAATGGTTGATGTTGATGATAATGCAATCATTGCTTTTACAGATACTAGAAACAGCGGGAACTTAAATCCATTTGTTTAGGCTATTTCTTCAGATGGAAATTTTCTTTGGGGCGCAAATGGAATTGATCTAAATCCCACTGCTGATTTTCAGGCTAATCCTAAACTTGCTCAAACTGATGATGGAAATATTGTTGTTGCCTGGATTATTAGCTCAACAAGATCGCAAGTCGGTTTGCAAAAAATTTCTCCAACAGGAGTAAAACTTTGGGGCGCAAATCCTATCATTCTTCAATCGGCTACAGAAGGTTATAATTATCCCGATATTGTTACTTCAGATAGCAGTGGAGTTATTGTTTTTCACACAGCAACAACAGGAAGTTTTCCTGCACAGACTGTAAAACTTCGCGCTAAAAAAATTACCACTTCTGGTACAATTAGCTGGAGTGTTAATGTACAGGATCTCGGGACCATTGCTGCTTTTACCGTTCCTAAAGTTTATTCAGATAATAATTATGGCGGATTGATTTCCTGGCATGATGATCGTGATAATAATAGTTTACAGAGTGCGTTTGTGCAAAGAGTTTCTTCAAGCGGATCAATCTATTTTCCAGTAAACGGAGCGGAAGCATCATTAAAAGCAAGCCGACATAAATTTAATCCTGTTTGTGTTTTTGATAACGCAACAAGCGAAACTTATGTGTTCTGGATGGAAACAGAACCAAATCAAAATCAAAACGGAATAAGCGGACAAAAACTTTCCTTAAACGGAGCGAGACAATGGACAGACAACGCAAAAGTATTTAAAGATTTAAGTGTTCCAAACACAACATCAATAAGCTATTTAACTTCTGAAATGGGTAGTGGCAGAGCATACTTGTATTACCTTGAAGGAAGTGCTTCTGGATTAAATGATAAGGTTGAAGGATTTGCTTGCGATGCTAATGGAAATTTTTTATGGTCGGGTAATTTTACAATTCTTTCAAATCCAACAAGTGATAAACTGCAAATGGTTTCTACCGTTGATGTTTATAAAAATTGCAAGCTCGCATGGGGAGATGGTCGTTTAGATGGCGCTGGAATTTACGCACAGGATATAAATCCCAATGGCGAACTTGGCAATTCTATTATTCCTGTTGAACTTGTTTCTTTTTCTGCAAATGCTTCAAATAATTCTGTAACACTAAGCTGGATAACCGCAACCGAACTGAACAACTCCGGCTTCGAAATTGAACGTCTTAGTCATACTGAGCGAAGTCGAAGTATGACGGAGTGGGAAGCAATAGGATTTATTAACGGCAATGGCACAACATCAGAATCACATTCATATTCTTATACAGATGAAAACTTAACTGCCGGAAAATATTTATACAGATTAAAACAAATTGATTTTGATGGAACCTTCTCTTACTCAAATGAAGTTGAAATTAATTTAGCAATGCCACAAACATTTTCACTCGGGCAAAATTATCCCAATCCCTTTAATCCTAGTACAAAAATTAAATACACAATCCCGAATGTCACCCTGAGCGGAGTCGAAGGGTCTCGAGTGGTTCTTAAAGTTTATGATGTATTAGGAAAAGCGATAGCAACATTAGTTAATGAAGAAAAACGAGCAGGAGTTTATGAAATAGATTTCAATGCATCTTCATTACCAAGTGGAGTTTACTTCTACAAACTGCAAGCTAGCAGTTTTTCAGAAACAAAGAAGTTAATATTAATGAAGTAATGTTTGGTGATTAATGTTCGCCTCAATATCCGCAAAATTTTATTAATCATTCTTTCGTAGCGCAGGACTCCAGTCCTGCGTTTTTTATTCTTTACGTTTTATATTTTTTATGTCACATTGAGTGAACTGGAAGTGTGACTGTCTCAAAATTTCAATCGTCATTCTGAGGAGCGAAGCGACGAAAGAATCTATTCTTTACCTTTTCCGTCATTCCCGCGCAAGCGGGAATCTCTTTTTGACTTTCCTTGACATCCCGAACTTGTTTCGAGACCTGGTTTTACTTTTGAATTTCCTTTATTGCCATTCCTTAAAATTAAAGACTGCCAACTGCGAACTGAAGACTTATATCAAACTCTTTCCTTATTTTTACACACTACAAAAACAAAAGAAAGCAAAGTGTAGTACACCTTAAAGGTGTGCTACACATTAGAAATCGGCAACAATAAAAGTGTAGGCCACCTTTAAGGTGGACTACACGTTAAGGAGTTTTAATGAGCGCAGAACCAAACAAAATTATTTACTCAATGGTCGGAGTAAGCAAATTCTATAACAACAAACCAATCTTAAAAGATATTTACCTTTCGTACTTCTACGGTGCAAAGATTGGCGTAATCGGTTTAAATGGATCAGGTAAATCATCACTTCTAAAAATTCTTGCCGGCGTGGATAAAAATATAAACGGAGAAACTGTTGTCTCTCCCGGTTTTACAATCGGCTATCTTGAGCAGGAACCTCATTTAGATGATACAAAAACCGTTAGAGAAATTGTGCAGGAAGGCGTTCAATCAGTTGTTGATTTGTTAAAAGAGTATGATGTAATAAATGCAAAGTTTGCAGAACCGATGGAGGATGATGAAATGACTAAACTTCTTGAACGTCAGGGCGAAGTTCAGGAAAAGCTGGAAGCAATGGGCGGTTGGGATCTTGATGCACGACTTGAAATGGCGATGGATGCTCTGCGCTGCCCGCCTTCAGATACTTTGTGTAAAATTCTTTCGGGCGGAGAGCGAAGACGAGTTGCACTTTGCAGATTGCTTCTTCAAAAGCCCGATATACTTTTGCTTGATGAACCAACAAACCATCTTGACGCTGAAACGGTTGCGTGGTTAGAACATCACTTACAAAAGTATGAAGGAACAGTAATAGCGGTAACGCACGATAGATATTTTCTTGATAATGTTGCCGGCTGGATTCTTGAGCTTGATCGCGGTGAGGGAATTCCGTGGAAAGGAAATTATTCATCGTGGCTTGAACAGAAGCAGGAAAGATTACGCGTTGAAGAAAAACGCGAAACCGACAGACAAAAAACTTTACAGCGGGAACTTGAATGGATAAGAATGAGTCCAAAAGCACGTCACGCAAAATCACAATCAAGAATTACTTCTTATGAAAATCTTCTTAAGGAAGAAAAAGAAAAAGGACAAAAAGATCTTGAGCTTTATATTCCAGTTGCAGAACGTCTTGGTGATGTAGTAATCGAAACAGAAAAACTTAGCAAAGCTTACGGCGATAATATATTAATTGATGGTTTAACTTTCTCAATTCCTCCCGGCGCAATTGTCGGAATTATCGGAGCTAACGGTGCTGGTAAAACAACTCTGTTCAGAATGATTATCGGATCAGAAAAACCGGACAGCGGAAATATTAAAATTGGTTCTACTGTTAAATTGTCTTACGTTGATCAATCAAGGGATAATTTAAATCCGGAAAAAAGTATTTGGGAATTAATCTCTAACGGTGAAGATACAATTATGCTTGGCAGCAGGCAGGTAAACTCGCGTGCTTATGTTGCGCAGTTTAATTTTTCCGGTGCGGATCAACAGAAAAAAGTTAGTATGCTAAGCGGTGGAGAAAGAAACCGTGTGCATCTTGCAATGATGTTAAAGCAAGGTGCAAATGTTATTTTATTGGATGAACCAACAAACGACCTTGATGTAAATACTTTGCGTGCGTTAGAAGAAGGAATAGAAAAATTTGCAGGATGTGTTTTAGTAATAAGTCACGATAGATGGTTTTTAGATAGAATAGCAACACACATTTTAGCATTTGAAGATGAAAGCAAAGTCGTTTGGTTTGATGGCAACTACTCTGAGTAC
>JBBQSH010000038.1:0-23406 GCA_038214015.1 Ignavibacteriales bacterium
AAAGTCAGTGTAAGAACATTATTCTTAAATGTGCTGTGGTATGATGGAATTCGTTTATTTGATTTAACCGTTATTAAAGTTCCGTTTGCTTTTTCGTTTAGTACAATTCCGGTTATGTTGAATTTAGTGGTTGGCTCCTCGGTTGGTTCAGTTGATATGTCAATACTTTTTCCAATTACAATTTTATTTGGGGCTTCATATTTTAGCTCGTTACCATAAGCTTGCTGCAGGGCTTTTAAGCTATATGTAAGGGGAGTGTAAACTTTTTTATTAATAAAATAAGTTGAGGTAGGAAGCTGGATAATTAATTGTTTATCCCCATTTTTCTCATTCAGCACAAGGAAAGGATTTCTTGCAGAAGCCTTAACATAATATTTATTAAACTTAATTTCTATTTTTTGTGCGACTTCATTGTAGTAATAATTAACTCCAACTGCATCAGCAAAATCCTTTAGTGAAAAATAAATCGTACCTTCACGAATATACGCAGGGATATTTTTCATTCCGTCTTTTGTTACAACAAGAACGTTATTACCATCCTGTGCAAAAGTCTGGAAAAAAGATATAATTATGAAAAATATTAATAGATTGAATTTCATTGCAGTAAACATCTTACCCTATGAATGGTATTATCATTCCACTTTTCTTTTTGTATGATCTAAAATTCTCGCCAAAATGTTTCTCAAGCAGTTTATCTTCCACCGAGGCACGTATGAATAAGAACGGAATCTGAATCAAAGCTAAAGGTGCGAGTATAAAACTTAGAGTTGCCGCTGCTCCGCCAAGATCCATTAAGAATTGTGAAAGGTATTGGGGATGTCGGATAAACTTAAATGGTCCATTTGTTACAAGATGATGATCTTTTTTGATTGCAATATCCTGCGAAAAATTATCGCCTAAAGTTTTTGTAGACCAAATCTGTACCCAGGAAAAAACTATGTAAAAAGCTAGTCCGATAACCCTTATTGTTTGGTATTCAGTTTTATATTCCAACGTTCCAATTTGAAATAGACTTACAATTAATACAACAAGAGCCATTGTTGAGAGTATAAGGGGTAAAGTTTGTAGATAAGTTTTGGGTTTATCCTTAAATACTCCAACTTTATCTTTAATTCCCTTTTTAGCAGCTCCAACATTAGCCCCAAATGTTGCGATGATATTAAGTCCGATGATAATATTAATTGGATCCATTGTTATGTCGATTTTTGATTAAAAAATATGAACAAATGTAGTTCAAAGATAGGTATTAATATTTTTTGACGCACTTAGTGTTTTTGAGATTTAGTGGCAATAATTTTTGTAAGTTTTTATAGTTAAGATTTTGCCATCACAACACTAACTCACAAAATATCACGAAAAGAAATTAAACACCTTTACCATGCTTTTTCATTATTGCAATCCATTCATCTAAACTAAGTTGTTCAGATTCTTCAATAAGCATAATTGGAATATCATCTTCAATTCTATATCGTCTTCTTGTGTTTTTATCAACGGATACAAGAGTGTTTCCATCTAACACAAGATCTGCCTTTGTTTCGGGACAGCATAAAATATCTAATAATTCCTGACTTATCATAAACATACCTCAAATAATTAAGTAATAAATTTTCCTGCACAATTTAATAAAGCCTAACCAAATCATGAACAAGATTTAATGAGTAACTCACCTAACGCACTTAATGGTTTCTTTGGGATTTTGAGACTTTGTGGTAAAAGAAAAAATATCATATTCCGCCACCAAGGCTCCCATTCACAAGGTTACACAAATAAAAATTCATTGAAATCAAATCTCTGTGTAAGGTGAATCAGTAAATTATATTTGTTTCCGAAATTAAAAAGTTATACATCAACTATTGTGATGCAAACGTATTTTTCTTAGTTTTCTATCGCTCGATCCGATAACTAATTAGATCCTCAAATAATCCTGGGTGAAAATAATTAATAATTAAGGAGTTTATATGACAAATAGATTATTAGTGCTTGCCCTTATTTCTTTCACACTTTTTTTATACAACTGCGGAGATAATAAATCAGAGAAACCTCAAGACGAATCCTCTAACAAAAGTGATCTTGAAAATTTTGCTGATAAGATGAAAGACGTTTCTAAAAACTTTACTGAAGGCAAAAAAGTTAATCCCGTTGATTTTAGAGAACTAAAAGCATTACTTCCCGAAACACTTGGTGATTTGAAACGAACCAACATAGAAGGAGAAAAAGTTGCTGCGATGGGTATGAATATTTCTAACGCAAATGCAGATTATTCCGATGAACAGGGAGATCAATCAATCGATTTGAAGATTACTGATCTAGGAAGTGTTTCCGGTTTATCTGGTATGGCTGCGTATGGATGGTATATGGTTGATATCGATAAAGAAGATGAAACTGGTTATGAAAAAACCATTACATACAAAGGTAATAAAGGTTATGAAAAATATGATAATCAGGGGAAATACGGAGAGTTATCAATACTTGTAGCTAAGAGATTTATTATTGAAGCAAACGGAAATAATGTTTCAATGGATCACTTGAAAACTGCTGTAGATATGATTGATCTTGGTAAACTTGAAAGCTGGAAGGACTTTGGTGTAGAAAAATAATCGTATTAAAACTATTTACGCTCATTAATCACAATTATAGGAGTACAATATGAATCTTGTTGACCGTGTTAAAAATATTCTTATTACACCAAAAACTGAATGGGAGGTAATTAAGAATGAACAAACCACAACTGCTGATTTGTTTACTAAGTATGTAATGATACTGGCACTCATTCCGGTGCTTGCAACATTTATTGGACAGTCATTAATTGGCATTTCTTTGGGACCCTTTGGTTCTTATAAAATTCCGGTTTCAAACGGACTAATTTACGCCGTTGTATATTACATTCTTAGTATAGTAGGGGTTTATCTTGTAGCCTTCATTATAGATGCATTGGCTCCCTCCTTTGGCTCTACAAAAAATATGGATGCCTCACTAAAGGTTGCTGTTTATTCTTACACCGCGGCTTGGATTGCCGGAATATTTAGCATTATTCCAATACTCGGAATTTTAGGAATATTAGGATTGTATTCGCTCTATCTTATGTACTTAGGATTAAAAATAGTTAAAGATACACCGCAGGATAAATTAGTCGGGTATCTTGTTGTGGTGATTATTATCGCAATTGTTATTTACTTTGTAATTGGAATGATAGTGGCAGCAATTGCGTTACCAAGTTTTGGTGATTTAGACAGCTTAAAGGGATTGGATTTTGGAAATTAGTAATTAAGATTTATAAAGATATAAATGCTTGTTCTAACGGGCAGGCATTTTTTATTTGGATGCTAAAAGATTTTCAAGATGTGTTATATCGGGTTCAGAATTTATTTTTTTAAAGTACTCAAGCGCAAATTTGAAGTTTTCTTTGCTCTGCTTTGTTTTCCCCATCTCTTTGTATAGCACGCCAAGTTCCTGATAAGTTTCTGCCCTGTTCAATTGATTTCCGGCTTCACTATTTATGCGTAAACTTGTTTCTAAATAATTTTCTGAGAGTATATAATTTTGCAAATTTCTCTGGATAATTCCTTTAATCTTATATACATCTGCAATAGTCAACTTATCATTTAGCTTATGAGCAACTTCCATTGATTTATCAGCAAAAGCATTTGCCAAAGAAAAATCTTTCATTTTAGTGTAAACAAAAGCTTTGCTAAGATATACAATGCCTATGTTTTGTAAGTAATTGTTTTCCACTGAAGATGCAAGGCTTTCATCAAACTCGTTAATTGCATATTTATACTCACCTTTTTTAGAATATACCATTCCAATGTTTTGATGAATTTCTGCAATTCTATTTTTATCGCCCACTTTGCTGTAATTGATAAGAGCACGCTTGAAATTAATTAATGCTTCATCAAACAGTCCTTTAATGTTACTGATGATGCCTAAATTAATTTCTATCTTCCCTTTTTCTATATAGTTTGATTCATCATTAGATTTTTCAAGTGCTGATTCAAAATTTTCGATAGCCTTTTTTACATCTCCTAGATCACCGTGAATAGTACCAAGAAGATTTTCACTCTTAGCAGTTCCCTTTACATCATTAATTGATGAATAAATATCTAAAGCTTTATTAACATAATTAAAACTATCCTGCCATCTAGCCTGCCTGCTGTAAATCTCACCAATTAAAAGATGAGCGTTGGCATAAAGATCAATCATGTCACCATCACTATCAGTAAGTGAAATTATTTTTTGGTTTATATCAATAGCAGCAGAAAACTCACCATTAGTTATTGATGCCTGACTGATATAGAGTAATAAGGAGAGAAATTTTTCTTTTGTAAGATTGTTTCCGGCAAATGTAACAAGCAGATCAACCTGTGAACGATAATTTATTCCATCCTGAATTTTATAATCAAGCTGCTTTAATGCTGGGGAGGAGATAGAATCAGATTTAACAACCGAAGAAGATTGGTATAGTGAGATAAACTCATCAAGTTGATTCTTATTGAAAAAATCACGCAGTACTTCGGATATGCTTTTATTTATTTGATCGGTCACTATATAATTCGGGCTAATAGATATTAATATTGCGTTTAACGATCAAAAATTTGCAACACTTATGCCAAGTTATTTACTGCATTAGTGAGATTGAAAAATCTAGATAATCAACACTTTTAGAAATATTTACCCGACAAAAGTGGTAATAATTGCTTTAGTAAAAAATTTTTAACGTCTCATATTCAAACAAGAGTTAATGAGTAGATTAAATTATTCGAATGGTAATCTTTATATGCAGGATAGAAGTATCGAATGTAGTAAGAAAATATTGCAAATAGTCTGATCAGAAGAGAACAAACTTGAAATCAAATACAATTATAGCGTTAATTCTTTTATCCTTTCAGGAGGTCTTGCCAGTATAGCCTTATTCCCTTTTTCAATTATCGGTCTTTGAACGAGATCAGGATTTTTAATCATCATATCTAAAATTTCATCCTCAGCAAGCTGAACAATTTTTGATTTTAATTTTTTATAAGCTTCATCATTTTTTCTTAACAACTCAGAAGGCTTCATATTCATTTTTCTTATAAGTTCTTTTAGCTTACTCTTTGTAAATGGTTTAATGTAATAATTAACCTTTTCGAAATCTATGCCTTGCTCTGAGAAAATTTTGGCTACTTTTCTACAAGTTGTACAAGTCGGTTTTTCATAAACTTTTATTTTGCTCATAAAATTTACCTTTTAGTTGTTTATTTCCGCACAATATTTTAATAAATATCAACTCATCAAATAGTCGGTTACTATATAAAAATTGATTTCGCCTGCGACTAATTTAAATAAAACTTGTAATTTGAACTCATTAAAAAATAATATTTTCTCAAGGTTATTTATGAAGTACATTTTAACACTTTTGCTTGCATTTACATTTTCGATATTAGTTAATGCGCAAAATTATAAACAAGTAAAAATCTATATTCAAAGTCTGCAGGATATTACAGAACTTCAAAATGCAGGATTAGAATTTGATCATCCAAACATAACTAAAGATAAAGCGGTAATTGTTTTTTTGGATGATAACGATTTTCAAAAACTTCAAATGACAAACTTTAGTTATGAAGTACAGATTGATGACTGGTTTGAATATTACTCAAGACAACCAAAACTTACTGAGACTGAAAAATCCTCAATCATTCGGAACAGTAAAGATAATTTTGGAGTTGAAGGATTTGGATTCGGCTCTATGGGAGGATTTTACACACTTGCTGAAGCAATAGCTCAACTAGATAGTATGAAATTTCAATATCCAAATTTGATTACCACAAAAGTTTCTATCGGAAATACTATAGAAAACAGACCAATCTACATGGTAAAGATTTCTGATAATCCTGATGTAGATGAAACGGAGCCTGAAATTCTTTACACCTCACTTCATCATGCACGTGAACCACAAAGCATGATGCAGATGATTTATTTTATGTACTATCTATTAGAAAATTATAACACAAACTCATCAGTTCAATATATTGTAAATAACAGAGAACTGTATTTTATTCCTGTTTTTAATCCGGATGGCTATGAGTACAATCGTACAACAAATCCTACTGGCGGCGGAATGTGGAGAAAGAACCGCAGAAACAATAGTGGTAGTTATGGTGTAGATCTTAATAGAAATTACGGTCTGAAAGAGCACCCATTATGAGGTACATATTCCGTGGTAGTTATGGTGTAGATCTTAATAGAAATTACGGTCCATACACTTATTGGAATGCACCAAATGGAGGTTCGAGTACAACTCCATCCAGCGACACATACAGGGGCACAGTTCCATTTTCAGAGCCTGAAACAGCAAGTTTAAGGGATTTTCTAGCAACAAGATATTTTAAGAATGCACTCAACTATCACACATACAGTAATTTATTAATTTATCCTTATGGTGCATTGGAGCAAGAAACTCCGGATTCAGCAATCTTTCGAGAATTTGCACGCGATATGACTGCATATAACGGATATACTTATGGAACCGATCAGCAAACAGTTGGCTATAGCACACGTGGTAATAGTGATGACTATTTTTATGACGGCGATATACTTCTTAATCATGGGAAAATATTTGCAATGACGCCCGAAGTTGGAAGTACAGGATTTTGGCCAAGCCAGCCAGAAATATTTCCTTTGGCGATAGAAAATGTTATGCCTAATCTGTATTATGCTTACGTTGCCGGAGAATATGTATCGGCTATTAATCCATATTTCTCACAGCAATTTTTTAATCCAGGCGATAATGTTGATTTGATAATTCCGCAACTAAAAAATAAAGGATTAAGTGATGCATCAAATATTTCTCTTTCGCTTAGTTCAGATAATCCGATGATTACCATCAACTCTGGCGTAGTGAATATTGGAAGCATTCCAGCTCGCACTATTGTGGATATCAATCAGAATTTATCTTTTACAATCAGCAGTGATATGCCAGCCGATGTAAATGTTAAGATGCTTCTTACCGTGTCAACATCCGGCACGCCAATGTTTATAGATACTATAAGTTTTATAACAGGCACACCAATTATGATTTTTGCAGATACAACAAATGACCCTTTACTTCTCTGGAATATTACAGCAACACCATCTACTTCTCCAAAGTGGGAAGCAACAAACTTAACTTACCATTCTTTTCCTACTTCTTTTACGGATAGTAAAACAGGAGATTATTTTAGCAGCGCCACCGTATCAATGACACTAAAAAATGCTGTTGATCTCAGCACAAATGAACATCCAAGATTATCTTTCTGGACTAAGTTTGATATAGAAAGCGGATGGGATTATGGACAAGTTAAGATCTCAACTAATAATGGAACTACTTTTACTCCTCTTACAGGAACTTATACAACGCCGGGCAGCGGCTCTTTTCAGCCTAATGGAGAACCGCTTTATGACGGAGTGCAAACAAGCTGGGTTAATGAAATAATGGATTTAACTAACTACAATACAAATCAAGTTAAATTAAAATTTGAATTAAAGACTGATGGTTCTGTTAACAAGGATGGATGGTTTATTGATGACATTGGAATTATTGTGTATGGAATTATTCCTGTTGAACTTACTTCATTTACTGCAATTGCCAAGGATGATAACGTATTGTTAAACTGGATTACTTCTACCGAAACCAACAATATGGGATTTGATGTAGAAAGAAGATCAACAAAATCAAATTCGGGCTGGCAAAAATTAGGATTTATAAATGGTAAGGGAACCACAACAGAAAATTCTTCTTATTCATTTGTGGATAAAAATCCTGCTGAAGGAAAATCTTATTATAGATTAAGACAGATTGATTTTGATGGATCATCTAAAATTTATAATTCTGTTGAAGTAGATTTTGAAACTGTAAATGAATATTCACTATCACAAAATTATCCTAATCCGTTTAATCCGAGTACTGAAATAAATTATACACTTGCAAAATCAGGTAATGTAACTTTAACAATTTACAACCTTCTTGGTTCTGAGGTTGCTACTCTAGTTAATGGATTTATGGAGGCTGGGAAACACTCGGTTAAGTTTGATGCAAATGATATCACATCAGGAATTTATTTTTATACAATAAAAGCTGATAATTTTACTTCAACCCGTAAAATGATATTGATGAAGTAAATTTCTGAACTATTTTTCGTAATCAATAAAAAAGGCACGATTGCTCGTGCCTTTATGTAAAATACTTTACGTCTCAATCATCTTAGCGGATGTTATTTATTTGCCGTTACAAGCGGATGGTGTATCAGCACCATTCGCTTATTATTTATTTAGACCAATCTGCAGATGTTATTGTTGAATCATTAATCACTCTATGCAGATTTGAGCCATCGCTATTTATCATGTAAATATATTTTCTTTGAGTTCCATCAGTTGAAAAAGCAATAAAGATAATTTTTAACCCATCATTCGACCAATCAGGATAAAGAAAATGATCCCCAGTAAAATGGTTTGTTATTTTTTGTACATTATAACCCTTTGAATCCATAATAAAAATATCATATGTCTTTGAATCTTTAATAGGTGCTTCTTCATTTTGAGATGAAAAAGCAATGTTATTTCCGTAAGGTCCCCATTTTGGACAAATTACCCCAACAGGACCTATAGTTCTAATATTATAAAGAGTTGGATAGTCAATTAATTTTATAATTGGTTTTGGAATTGAGTCATTTGGGTTAACTTCAATATAAGCTATAGTGCTTTTATCTGGTAAAATCGAAATATCTCCGGCAAAATCCTGAGATACAAGTCTAACATTTTG
Organism: Ignavibacteriales bacterium; assembly: GCA_038214015.1. Taxonomy (GTDB): domain Bacteria; phylum Bacteroidota; class Ignavibacteria; order Ignavibacteriales; family Ignavibacteriaceae; genus IGN3. The sequence continues at coordinate 8,774 of JBBQSH010000038.1, forward strand.
ACTGTCTGGGTCCGTACAATAAAGTGCCGCATTGAATATTCCAATTTCACATCCAGGACAAAAGGTAAAAAAAAACTTGCTTTCATCTGGCAGCCATACCATTTGTGAACCAATTCCAAGCAATCTTCTATTTGTTCCATCGGAATTCAATATAACCATTTGCAAACCTGCAGTGGTAATGTTTTGATCAGTATTACAAATAATTTTTGAGGCATCTGGGGACCACCTACCAGCACTATGTGAAAACTCTCCTGATGTAATTTGTTTTATATGTGTTCCATCAGGATTCATCATATATAGTTGTTCTTTTCCGGAACGACTTGATGTGAAGAGAATTTTATTGTGGTAGTCAAGTTCAGTTGGATCAACTGAATTGTCGCAAGAAGCAAAAAATAGAAACAGCAATGCGATGGAAATTATTCCTAAGGTTTTTCTGTAAATGGAAAAGTATTTACCCGTGGAGTAAGAATTTTTTATTAACATAACACACTCTGTAACAGTTTATTTATTACAATAATTACACCGTAAAAATAGTTCAAAAAAAAAATATCAAGCCATCGTCAAAATAGGCGGCAAAAAAGTTTTTCTAATTTGGGAAGAGTTTTACTTGTCGTAAAATATTTTACAAAAACTTTTTTAGTTAATGTAATGTTAGTTAATCGTTGGTAAAAATACTTTAAATAATGTTCCTTCACCATAGTCTGATTCAACTTCTATTTTGCCGGAGTATGAATCAACTATTCTTTTCACGATGGAAAGTCCCAAACCTGTGCCGCTAATGTTTTTTGTTTTTTCATTTTTAGCACGGAAAAATTCTGTAAACAATTTATTCTTTTCTTCGGGCTTTAGACCAATGCCGCTATCTTTTATTGTTGTTAGAAGATAGTTATCAGACAAAGCAAGTTTAATAGTTACTGTTCCCTGCTCGCGGTTATATTTAATTGCATTGCTAATAAGATTAGTAAACAATCTTGTTATTTCCTCACTATCAGCCTTAATACATTGTTCAGATTCATCATTATCAAAGATGATGTGTATGCCTTTTTTGTTAATATCCATCTGAAATAACTCGAGAATTGACGTGATAATTTCGTGAATACAAACTCGTTTAATCTCACGTTGTACACTTTTCAATTCCATTCGTGAAATATCAAGAAGATCATTTACCATTTTTAATAAGCCATCTAATCTTATCATCGAACGGTTTTCATATTCTTTTCTTTGTTCCGGAGTAAGCTTTATGGAATCATCATTAAACAATTTTAAAAATCCATATACCGCAGCAATAGGAGCTTTAAGCTCGTGCGATACCATAGAAACAAATTGTGATTTTACAAACTCAATTTTCTTTAACTCAGTTATATCCTTAAATACAATTACAACTCCCGCAACATTTTCCCCCGGATGAAAAACAGCAGAAGCGGTTGCTTCGATAAAAAATTCACGATTAGGTTTAAGTTCAATCTGTATTGTATAAGATTTATGTTCAGATGATTTTTCTTCAACAAACTTTTTAAATAGAGAAAGTAATTCCGGTCTCAGCTTGTCTAAAATATATTCTTCAACCGAGAGTCCCGGTAGTTCCAGAAATCTTAACGCGGCAGGATTATAAAGAACAGCAAGTCCATCTTTATTAACAACAAGCACACCATCTGTAATTGAGTTTACGATAGTGTTCATTCTTGTTTTTTCAAATGCTACTTCAAGAAGTCTCTCTTCACGTTCCTTATGCCATTTCTCTGATTCAAGATTTACGAGTCTTAGTTGATATCCTTCCTTAAGATTAGATAATAGTTCTTCCGGTGTAAATGGTTTTGGAATGTAACTGTGAGCACCTAAACGAGTTGCTTCAACTGCGGTTTCATAACTTGCAAATGCTGTTGCGATAAAACAAACTGTGTGTGGAAATTTTTCTCTGATTCGGTGTAAAACTTCAAGTCCGTCAACATCCGGCATCTTTAAATCAATAACAGCAAGATCGAACTCGGTTTCAGTTCCAAACTTTATTCCATCTGTTCCGTTTTCTGCTGTCGTAACATCATACCCTTCGCCGGTTAGCAGCCTTTGCACACCAATGCGAAGACCTTTTTCGTCATCAACTATCAGAACTTTTGGTTTGTATGTATTCATATTTCTTTGTTCTGTCATTCTGGGCTTGACCCTGTTTCTGATCCAAATCAAAATTAGTTTGTCATTTCGACCGAAGGGAGAAATCTGATTATTAACTCATTAAGATTTCTCAGTCGAGGACTCCTTCGAAATGACAGGCAGAAGTACTTTAAGCTCAATTTTTAAACTTCGCTCAGGATGACACACAGAATCTACCCCTTCAGTCTTTCAAAAAATGCTTCCAGCTTCTGCACAAACTCATCAATTACTACAGGTTTATTAAGCAGTGCATCAGCTTTTATCCATTCTTTTTCTTCAGTTGTTGAAGCACCGAATTTAAATCCTGTATCATAAGTTGCGGAAGTAAGAATAAAAACCGGAATGTTTTTTCCATATTCATCTTTTTTAATTCTGTAACAAAGTATAAAACCCGAATCATGTTCTTCCATAATCAAATCTACAACGCAGGCATCTGGTTTAACTTTTCTAAAAGTTTCAAAACCTTCTTTACCGCTGTTTGCTGTAATTACTTCATAACCTTTAGATTCAATTAATAATTTATTTTGTTCAAGTAGATCTAAATCGTCATCTACTAAAAGTATTTTCTTTTTGGTACTCATAAAGCTTTCGCTCCTTCATTTCCTTCATTAAATTGATATAACTGCGGTTTTGGTAAAACTACTTTAAATGTAGTACCTTTTCCTTCTTCACTTGTGAATGCAATATTTCCTTTATGCATTTTAATTATGCCATATGAAATTGCCAATCCGAGACCGGTTCCCTTCCCGATATTTTTTGTGGTGAAGAATGGTGTGAACACTTTGCTTTGGTTTACTTTTGGAATACCATTACCTGTATCGGTTATCTCAATTTTAAAATTGTTGTCATCAGAAGAAACTTTAACAGATAATTCTTTTATTGCACTCTCACTCATCGCATCACAGGCATTCTTAAAAACATTTACTAATACTTGCTTAATCTGATCCTCATCACCGTTTATCATGTAATCATTCTCAATTATTTCAAATTTAAAATCAATTTGTCTGTAAACAGGATTAACAGTAAACGGTTTTAAAACTTCTCTTACGGTTTCAGTTAAATCAAATTCTTTAACATTTAATTTTCCCTGCCGCGCAAAGTTTAAAAGATTTGCAACAATGGTTTTACATCTATTAGCTTCTTCAACAATCAATTCAAGATCTTCTGTCCGCTGATCATCATTATAAATTTTTTCCAGATCTTTTTTCAGCATCGAAGCATAAAGTAAAATCGTACCAAGCGGATTATTAATCTCGTGTGCAACTCCCGCGGCCAACTGCCCAATGGAAGCAAGTTTTTCTGCAACTTTTAATTGTTCTTCCGTATCGCTTAAATTATCATAAGCAATTTTTAATTCATCAAGAACATAAGGCAAACACATTTCTTTTTCCGCAAGATCTTTTGCGATAGCCACGGCATATTCTCTGCAGGTTGGATAACCGCAAGCACCGCAGTTCAACTCATCTTTAACAGAATATTTTTTGGTCTGTGCAAGGATTTCTTTAATCTTTTCTTCACTCGGATATGGTCTGCGCTGATTATCAATTTTGAAAGATCTTTGCAGATTTAATTTTCTCGCATTGTAGAGATTACTTTTCCAAACTCGCTTATCAACATTATAAATATTTTCATCAATGTAGTTAATAACTTTTTCTCTTCGTGCATAATAATTTAATTTTGTGTCCATTGCGGGACCGCTAATACAGCCTTCGCAGAATAAAATATCTGTAAACTTTGCATTGATATGATTGTTTGCAATCTCTTCAATAATTTCTAAAACTTTTTTCTTTCCCTCAACAACAATTATATCCTTTTCAAGAATATCACCGCTAACATCGATAGTCTTAATCAAACCACCGGCAAGCGGATATGCTTTTCCCATCATTGCGTGTGGCTCGTCAAAATCACTTTCTTCAATTTCACTTATTGTAATATTCTGTTCATCAAACATCTGCTTCAGTTCAGTGAATGTTAGAACAGAATCTATTACGCCTGCAACATCATCATCCTGTGCTTCGTGTTTTTTTGCAACGCAGGGACCAATAAAAACTATTTTTACATCATCACCAAGATCTTTTTTAAGATATCTTCCAAGTGCAATCATTGGTGATACAACCTGTGCAAGATTTGGTACAAGTTCTACATAGTATTTCTGAATAAAACTTACAACGGCTGGACAGGCAGAACTGATAACTGTTTTATCATTATCGGCTTTTATTAAATCCATATAATCATTTGAGATAAGATCTGCACCAAACGCTGTTTCTATAACTTTTGTAAATCCAAGTTTTCTTAATGCCGCAGGAATTTTTCTGTATTCATCTGGAAACGAAGCAGCAAATGATGGAGCAACTATCGCAACAGCATTCCCTGATTGTAGAAGCTGATATGTATCATTAATCTCCGAAAAAATTTGTTTTGCATCCTGAGAACATACTTTAACACAATGTCCGCAAGCAATACATCTTTCTTCAATAACTTTTGCCTGTGCATCAATAACACGAATAGCCGCAGCGGGACATTCTCTAATACAAGAGTAACATCGCTTACATCTATCGCTTATTGTTGTAACTATTGCGTGATTCATTTTTTATGTTTCTGTCATTCCGGACTTGATCCGAAATCTTTCAATTCAAATAGATTCCCGCTTTCGCGTGAATGACAAATAAATAATTTTAGTTTTTAAAAATCTTCTTATCAAAATATTCTGTATGCAGAATCTCGTGAGCCTTATGTGAATTTGGTTCACCGAAAAATTCTTTATACAAAGTTTTTACAGATTCATTATCGTGTGATCTTCTTGTCTTGGAATTTTCATCAATCTTGTAAAGAACTTTTATACGCTTCATAACTTTTTCAGGTTTCTGATGAATCGGTTGACCGCCGCCATTAATACATCCGCCGGGACAAGCCATAACTTCTATAAAATGATGTTTGGAAGTTCCATTCTGTACCTGATCAAGAATCGGGTCAACATTTCCAATTCCATTTACAACTGCAATGTTAACATCAAGATCACCAATTTTTATTGTTGCTTCTTTAACTCCAGCCATTCCGCGTATTTCATCAAACTCAACATTTTCAAGTTCAGTTCCGGTCATCTTAAAATAAGCTGTACGCAAAGCAGCTTCCATAACTCCGCCGCTTGTTCCAAAAATTGCTGCCGCTCCGGTTGATTCGCCAAGCGGATTATCAAAATCACTTTCTGGTAAATCATCAAAATCAATACCGGCTATCTTAAAAAATCTTACAAGTTCTCTTGTTGTTAAAACTGCATCAACATCTGCCATTGCGTGCTCAGAAAGCTCAGCACGATTTGATTCATACTTTTTAACTGTGCAAGGCATAATCGAAACAACATAAATATCGCTTGGATCAATTCCCATTTTCTTTGCATAGTAAGTTTTTAAAACTGCGCCTTCCATTTCGTGCGGAGATTTACAAGATGAAACGTGTTCCAAAACTGCAGGTCTGTTCATCTCAACATATTTTACCCAGCCGGGGCAGCAGCTTGTAAACATCGGTAAACTTCCGCCGTTTTTAACTCTGTTAATCAACTCTGTTGCTTCTTCCATAATTGTAAGATCGGCGGCAAAGTTTGTATCAAAAACTTTTTTAAATCCTAATCTTCTTAAACCTGTAACTAACAATCCTGTTACATCTGTACCAAGAGGCATATTGTATTCTTCACCTAAAGATGCTCTTACAGCAGGCGCAACCTGAACAATGCAATATTTTTTTCTGTTGTAAATTGCATTTGCAACTTCTTTAACTGCACTCTTCTCACGTAATGCAGCAGTAGGACACACAAGAATACACTGTCCGCATAAAATACAATCGCTAACATTTAAACCTTTGTTATAAGGAGTAGTAACGATTGATGTAAATCCGCGTTTTGTAAAATCTATTGCGCCAACTTTTTGTACTTCGTGGCAAACACGAACACATCTTCCGCAAAGAATACATTTTGCAGGATCGCGTTCCATTGATGCACTTGATATATCAATTGCGTGTGATTTTGTTTCACCAACATAACGATGCTCACGGATTCCATACTGCTCGGATAAATCCTGAAGCTCACAATTTTTATTGCGCACACAAATCAAACAATCCTGTGGATGATTTTCTACAAGAAGTTCTACAATAGTTTTTCTTGCTTTACGTACTCTTGGTGAATCTGTTATAACGACCAATCCTTCTGCAACAGGATAAGCACAAGCAGGTGTTAATCCTCTGAATCCTTCAACCTCAACTGCGCAAATTCTGCAAGCGCCGGTTGGATCTAAATTTTTTATATGACAAAGTGTTGGGATTGATATACCAACTGATTTAGCAGCATCAAGAATTGTCATTCCTTCTTCTGCGTTTACTTTTATTCCATTTATTGTTAACTGAACCATTTATAACTCCGAAATTTCAAATATTATTTTTCAATGTGTCACCCTGAGCTTGTCGAAGGGTGACAATCAATATATGTTAGTAATTAATATTCCAACCAAAAATTAAATCTACGCCAACTAACCCCATTGGATCTTCTTCAGTTCTAAACAACCCACCTAATCTAAAGTTAAGCGTAGTATAAAAACCTATGTTTGTTTTTATCAAATAACCAGCAGAAGTTTCTATATAAACTCCATTAAAAAAATCAGGCGATCCAACCCCGCCCATTTCTATCGCATAAATAAAATCAGCGTTTTCGTTTTCATAATATCTCAAGCCAAAAGAGATTACATCAACATCTAATCCAAAAGGCATGTACATACCGCTGTACTTAGCGATTGCTTCAAAATTTTGATTGATAAAATATCCACTACCAGCTTGTATCTTAAATGGTGGAACTCCCGCACCCACAAAAACACTCATTGTATTCTTATCACTTACTACTATAGAATCTTTATCGCCATCAATAAATAAATTAGTCTTTCCATAAGTTTTTACTTCAATGACTAAAAGTAGACTTAGGACTATAAATATTATTGATGGCTTCATTTATAATTTAATTTCAATTTATATTTATCGCTTCAAAGCGACAGACTTCGTAACACATTCCGCACTTAACACATTTTTCATCCAGTATGTAATGTGCTTGTCCTTTTTCACCAACGATTGCATCAACAGCGCATTTTTTAACGCACAATCCGCAGCCGGTACAAATTTCATTATCAATTGTAAAAGTTAATAGTTCTTTGCAAACACCTGCTGAACATTTTCTATCATATAAGTGTTCATCGTACTCGTGGCGGAAATATCTTAATCCTGACAAAACAGGATTTGGTGCTGATTGCCCTAATCCGCAAAGCGATGTATCTTTAATTACATCAGCTAGTCTTTGCAAGTGAATCATTCCTTTAAATCTTTGCAACTGATCTAGTTTGGTTCCATCATTGCCATAACGTTTTGGAATGCGTTCAATTATTTCCAACATTCGTTTAGTACCTTCACGACAAGGGACACATTTACCACAGCTTTCTTCCTGAATGAATGTTAAAAAATATTTTGCAACATCAACCATACAGGTTTCCTGATCCATCACAACAAATCCGCCCGATCCCATCATCGCACCAACTTCTTTTAACGATTCATAATCAACCGGAGTATCAATAACGCTTTCCGGTAAACATCCGCCTGATGGTCCGCCAATTTGCACAGCTTTAAATTCTTTTTTATCAGGAATTCCACCGCCTATTTTAAAAACGATATCACGTAAAGTTGTTCCCATCGGAACTTCAACCAAACCTGTGTTCTTTACGTTTCCGCTTAACGCAAAAACTTTTGTGCCTTTTGATGTTGCAGTTCCTACTGATGAAAACTTTTGTGCGCCCATCATTATTAATGGTGGAACATTTCCAAAAGTTTCTACATTATTAATTACAGTTGGTTTACCAAATAATCCTGCTATTGCGGGATACGGCGGACGAGGTTTCGGCATTCCGCGTTTACCTTCGATCGAACCGATAAGTGCGGTTTCTTCACCGCAAACAAATGCGCCGGCACCTTTTTTAATTTTTATGTGAAGCGAAAATCCGCTTTTTAGAATATCGTCGCCAAGAATTCCGTACTCTTCACATTTTGCAATTGTGTTTTGCAGTCTTTCAATTGCAAGCGGATACTCAGCACGACAATAAATATATGCAGCACTCGCACCGATTGCATAAGCTGCAATTGCCATTCCTTCAACAACTCTGTAAGGATCACTTTCTAAAAGTGATCTATCCATAAATGCGCCGGGGTCACCTTCATCAGCATTACAAATCAAATACTTCTGATCTGATTTTTGTTTAAGAGCAAGCTCCCATTTCTTTCCTGTAGGAAATCCGCCGCCGCCGCGTCCTCTTAATCCGCTATCCAGAACTTCTTTAACAACTTCTTCCTGTTTCATCAATCTTAAAACTTTATCAAAAGCTTTAAAGCCGCCGTTAGCAAGATATGCATCGATAGAATCCGGATTTACAACACCGCAATTTGCAAGTACAATTTTTTGCTGATGTTCGAAGAACGGAACTTGTTTTAAACTTATAACTCCGTTTGATTTACCATGACTGCCAAGAATTTTTTCTTTATAGATTTCTTTATCTACCAAAGTTGATTTAATTAATCTTGGAACATCTTTAACTGTAATTTCCTGGTAAGATATTCTGTCTTTGCCGGGAAGTTTTATATCAACAATTGGTTCCACTGCACAATAGCCAATGCAGCCTGTTCCTTCAATCGTTGCTTCGATGTTTAGTTTTTTTAATTCTGCTACTATTGCTTCTTTAACTTTTGCAGCACCCGATGCCAGTCCGCAGGTTCCCATTCCAATCATAATGATTGGTAAATCATGTTCTTCATATTTTAAACGCTTGCGGAGAGAAGTGATTTCATGTTCGCATTTATCATCATGATGGCAAAGCGGACCTTCTGTGCAGCACTGAATAAAATGTTCGCATGGTTTATCTGTTGTATGCCAGCATTTATCGCAGCAGAGTTGATTAAAATCTTTCATTTGGTTGCCTCAGCAGACTCAGGTTTTTTAACTGTCTGATATTTCTTTAAAATTTTTGGGATGTCTTTAACTGAAATTCTTCCGTGATAATCATCATTAACTAATATAACCGGAGCGATTGAACAGGCTCCAATACAATTAACAACTTCAAGAGTAAATTTTTTATCACGTGTTGTTTGTCCTGCTTTAACTCCAAGTTCGGATTCGAGAGCGAAAAGAATGGTAGCAGAATTTTTAACGTGGCAGGCGGTTCCGCGGCAAACACGAATTATGTTTTCTCCAAGCGGCATTAATCTAAACTGATTATAAAAAGTTGCCACACCGTAAACACGACTAAGCGGAACTTTTACAAATTCAGAAATATCTCTTAATGCATTTTCTGGTAGATAACCATAAATGGTCTGTACTTCCTGAAGAAGGGGAATTAATGTGCTTCTGTCATTCGGTTGGTAATTTTCAAATATTTTATTGTGCATTTTTTCCTCAAGTAATTCGATATAGTCGCTTCACTTGTGCATGCAAAATGCCAGATTTTGTAAATTAAAAAGCGCTTTTAAGTAAAAAATTCGAATGAATAAATAATAATTAGCAATTAACTTTTCTTGCTTTTGAGAAGTGATTTATTGAAAGATGGAAAGGTTTTGTGAGATAGAACAACGTGATAATTATATTTTGTCAAACTGCTGAATGTCATTTCGATCGAAGAGAGAAATCTTTTTCGTTTGTAGTTTTAGATTTCTCGTCGAGGACTCCTCGAAATGACTTTTCTTATTTTCAAAATGATTTACTTGTATTTAACTTTTCCCCACTCTGCAGATGCATCTGTAAACGGAACAAGTGCGCGCGGTATTGCACCGTGCATATATGATGTTATCACTCCATACGTTACAACAGGAACATCCATAAGTCTTGCTTCATTTATTCTGGTTTGCATTGCGCGGTGAGTTAATAAACATCCGCCGCAATGAACCACAAGTTTATACTCTGATAAATTATCCGGTAGATCGTAACCGTGAATAAAATCTATATGCAATTCTTTTTTTGAATAACTGCGCAGCCATCTGGGAATTTTCACTGTCCCAATATCATCCTCCTGTGTATGATGCGAACAGACTTCAGCAATTAAAACTTTATCTCCGTTTTTAAGTCCGTCTATTTTCTTTAATCCTTTTATAAATAAAGGAAGATCGCCTCTGTGCCGGGCAATTATAAGTGAAAAGGTTGTAAGCCTTATTTTAACAGGAATGATTTCTGCAATGTGCGTTACAGAATGGCTGTCAACAATTACAAGATCTGGATATGATTTTAGATTATTTAAAGTTGAAACAAGTTCTTTTTCCCGGCATACAGTAACAACCGCATTCTCATCAAGTGCTTCACGAATCATATGCACCTGGGAAAGAATTAATTTCCTTTTGGGTAAAGTGTAATCAGCGGGAATTACGATTAAAACAACATCACCCTGTTTTACAATATCGCTTAGCAGCGGCGGTTCATCATCCTCCGGAAGAAGACGGATCATTCTCCGTTTTAGTTCTTCAATTCCTGCTTTCTCCTTGCATGAAACTTCAAAATGTGTCATCCGAAGTTCTTTAAGTTCTTCCAGCAAAATGGGATTTACACCAAACTCAATTTTATTAACTGCTACAATGTAATTTATCTGAAGTTTATCGAGGTATGCAAAAAGTTCAAGTTCTTTGCTTTGTAAAGTTTCCCGGGCATCAAGTACAACTACTGCAAAATCTGAAGAAGACAAAATCTTTATAGTTTCCGTTATGTGTTGTCTCCCAAGTTCACCTTCATCATCAATACCTGCAGTATCTACAATTACAACGGGACCGTAAGGCAAAAGTTCATACCTGGTTTTAAGCGGATCAGTAGTTGTTCCTGCAACATCAGATACTTCAGAAACATCCTGTTCAAGTAAAGAATTTACAAGCAAAGACTTGCCTACATTTCTTCTTCCAACAACGGCTATATGCGGACGGCTTGAATCAGATACTTTATTCAATTTAGATCCTATTAATGCATTATCAAGTAGAGGTTGTTTCAATATTAAATATCAACGTCACACTGAGCGAAGTCGAAGTGTGAACTCACTATGCAATGTAAATCTTTTACAAGCTCAGATTGACAAAGGGATTTTCAATAAAACCTCATACCACTTCCCTGAAAAAGTTAAAGTTCAAAAAATGTTCCATAGATTAAAACTGTGTTAATGATTGATATGTTTGATTTTAGAGATGAATATTATTTCACAATTGTGTAGTAATACCAAGTTCAGAAATAGACTTCTCTGATTTAGGAATTGATTTTAAATATGAGTTAGTTAAAATGTCAAATGCTCAATTGTAAATTTTCAATTCGGAATGATTAAGAAAAGGTTAGGAATAACCTTTGCGGTTTTTGCTTAGCGACTTTGCGATTTTAATTTCTCTTTTTTGAAGCAGATATTTTTTAACTTTTTTACAAAGGGGCTTTTTATGAAAAAGATAGTTTTAGTTTTGTTGTTTTCATATTCACTTCTTGCATTTGCTCAAAATCAAAGTATAGATTCTAGATTTCGTTTTGGTCAGAAATCGGTTAAAGCCAACCAATCTATAGAAAACAAAGGGAATGCAAATCCAAACTCTGATAATATAATAATTTGTGATAAGCAGTTATTAGATAATGGTTACATACTTATTGAACAAATACATTTATGGGGTAGTGGCTCTACTTGGTTGAACTATGAAAAAATCAACCTCATTTACGATGAAAAAAATAAAATAGTTGAAAAGAATATTTTTAGTTGGGATGATTTTATTTGGATAAATAGCAAGAGAGAATTTTACAGTTATGATGATTATGGAAATGACACAATGACATTAAAACAATATTGGGCAGTTGATAGATGGATAAATACTGGTAAAATTATAAATACGTTTGATATAGATAATCATTTGATTCAAACTATAAATCAAAATTTTTATGACAGCTTATTTATAAATTTGGATAAAAGATCTTTCACCTATGACGTGCAAAACAATTTGATTGAGGAAATTTATCAATTCTGGGCTGGTGAAATTTGGGATAATCGTACAAGGAGTACAATGGGATATAATAATAATTTTGTAATTGAGACCACTAATGATGATTGGAACGGCTTTGAATGGGTTAAAAATAACCAGCGCTTATATGAATATGATGAAAACAACAACGAGACTTTGGAAGTGTTAAACTATTGGAGCGGTACAAATTGGGATTATCATATGAGACAGATTTCTAATTACAATTCAAATAATTTAATAACTGAATTTATTTGGGATGAATACTTTGGAAACGGGTGGAGCCATTTGGAAAAAAATATTTATACTTATGATACCCAAAATCTAATTGAAGATAAAAAATTACACTGGGAAACCTTTGAGTGGGATACAAGTAGCAGAATAATTTATTTTTATAATTCCAATGAAAAATGTATTGAGCGATCATTTCAATTTTATCGTAATTCCGGTTGGGAGGACTGGACTCGAAGCATTTTTGAATATGATGTATTCGGAAATTTAAGTGTAGAAAGTAGTTATACTTGGGTTTTTACAGAGTGGGTAAATAATCATAGATATATAAATTCTTACACGCAGTTAACTAGTACAGAGTCAGTTCAAACAGAAAAGATGTATTATTTTTTGCAGCAAAACTACCCAAACCCGTTTAATCCAAGTACAACTATTCAGTATGCAGTAAGCAGTACGCAATTTGTAACTCTAAAAATTTATGATTTGCTTGGAAGAGAAGTTGCTACGCTAGTAAATGAAGAAAAACCTGCAGGCTCTTATAATGTAGAATTTAGAATGCAGAATTTAGAATTAAGTTCAGGAATTTATTTCTACCAACTAAAAGTTAGCGATCCTTCGACAAGCTCAGGACAAAGTTTTATTGAAACTAAGAAGATGATACTTTTAAAATAATCTCAGCGTCTTCGCACCTCTGCGGTTAAAATATTTCTTCACCGCAGAGACGCTGAGTCGCAAAGAAACTACTTCACATCTTCAACTTTAATATTCACAACATCACTAAATCCATTTAGCTCAGGATAGTACATTAAATAACCTTGTGCCGGCATAATTTTATAGTCGCCGGGAATTTGTGCTTTGATGATGTAAGAAAATTCCATTTTATTCTGGCAGCTTGTAACAAAGAATGCAACTTTTTCATCCCGGTATTCACGATCAGCATATTGCCAGCGCCACGGCATATAATCATAATAGTAATCGTAGTAAGTCTGATAGTTATTTTCGCCATCAATAAAATATTTATCCATGTCTTTTACAACTTCAAATCCTGATGGAAGCATATCTTCAAGAATAAAGTAATCAAGATTATCTGACTTTGATTCGACAAATGTTTTTACAAAAATATCCTGTCCGCTTGTAACAGTTCCATCAAACTTTTTCTTAAAGTAAATGATATGACCGTCTTTCTCGCCGGTCTCAAGAACATAATATTCGCGTTTTACTTTAAATCCATTATTATTTTCAACTGATTTTATATCCTCAGTAAAAAACTCGCTTAAGCCTGAGAGATAAAGAATTCCATTACCGGATTTTTCTATTCTTAGTTTGTTATTTCCTTTCTTCAAAGCATTCAATTCACTTCCACTAAACTTTAAAGTTTCGGATTGTTTGAATACATCTGACTTATCAAAACTTTTTTTGAATACTTCTTTATCGTTTAAGAAAATCTTAACCGAAAAATTAGGGTCCAGTTCTTTTGTAATTTTTAGATAATCAGTCAATGCAAACAGAACAACTGAAGTTTCTTGTGTTGATCTCCACGAATACCCCTGTCTTTTAAGAAGCAGCCACCTTACTGCTTTAGCTATAAGTTCCGAATTACCATCAACGTTTAAGATTGCTTTAACTGCAAATGCAGTTCCTTGAACATTATCATTCTGCCATCTGTAATGCCATCCTTCTCCGCCCCAGAACGCAAATGATTTTTCTTCGTTGACCTGTTTCTTTAATCTTGCAGCAACATCCTTTGCTTTTTGAGTTTCATTCATATTCTTCAAAGAAATTGCAAGCAAAGAAAGTGGATAAGATTTTAAATCCTTACGAAGAAGAATATTAACTATCTCAACATAATTGTCTTTATCATAACTTTGATTTTTCATCGCAGTGCTTAACGAGTAAAGCATATAAGACAATGTTGTTTCATCGATATCAGACTTAGCATTTGTTATCTGGCTTTTTAGATTATTCAATCCATTATAAAAAACGTTTTCATTGATATCATAACCTGCTTCTCGGGCTAAGCTCAAACCATAAATAACATACGCCGTCATATAGGGCTGTGATTTATCATTTTTCCACCAGCCCCAGCCGCCATCTAAAAGTTGAAAATCGTACAAACGCTTTAATCCTGCATCCACATATTTAGGAAGTTCTTCTATTGTTTGAGATTTTAGCGGAACATTAATTTCTTTAAAGGTCTTTGCAACAATTATTGTTGGCAAAAA
>JBBQSH010000039.1:0-23035 GCA_038214015.1 Ignavibacteriales bacterium
AAAGACGAAACTGAAAGTTTGATGGATGATTTAGATACCTGGCGAATTTCATATTTAAAAACGAAAGAGTCCGAATTAAAATTGAATGATTTAGAAAATAATCGTTTCATTTTTATACACACAGAACTCACTCATAATGAAGTGATATCGACGAAGAATCAGTTTAGAGATTATTTAAGAACGAGTAAGCTGCCCTTAATTGCGAATTGAATATGCTGCCGCCAAATGTTTATTGGTATCTCAGGAAATCACACAAACTTGATATCAATCATATCTTTGAGAATTCCATGAAAGTATGGTAGCTGCATTAGTGATTTTATTCCTTCAAGATCCTGATCTTCAAGATCAAAAACTATATGCTGGATATTAACTGAGATAAAATCAAGTGAGGTTTGTGTAATTCCATTTAACAAATTTGAATAATCTTCTGTATGACCATTAAGTAAATTGTCTCTACACTTATCTGTAAAATCTTTAAGTACGTTCTCAGAAGAACCGGCTAGAATAAAATTAACATAAGGCGCATCCAGTAATTCTATTACCTCCTCGGAAAAACTTAATCCATTCAGAAATAATTCCTTCTCATAATTTTCATCACCAACAATAAGTGTGTTATCATTTATATGAGTTGTTTCATCTTTCACCAAAGTCGGTGCAACATCAACATCATAAAATTCCTTAAATAGAATTTTACTTAGAATAATTTCATTAGTTGTTACATCACCTTTTAGAAATATTTTTTCTAATGTTTCCTGCCCTTCTTTAAAATGAATATAGGAATTTGAAAGAAGTGCATTAAAAGAAAAACCAATTTTAGATGAGACAAACAAATCATTAGATGTAAGTAAATCAAGAGTAGGAATTAAGCCGATTAAATTTTCTGCTTGCAATAATTTTTTAGCAATTATAGATGCCGGATGAAATTCAACAGCAATGTTTTCATCAAGATTTAATTCAGATAGAAATATCTTTGAAAAAACATTTTTTGGAAGTAAGATTTTTGATTTCATAGAATAAAAAAGCCGCTGAGTTTAGCGGCTTCCAAAAAAATATTTAATTTTAAGGTTTTTTGCTTTTAATCCTTGCAGCTTTACCCGAAAGATTTCTGAGATAGAAAAGTTTTGCTCTTCTAACATCACCCTGCTTAAGTACATCTACTTTTGCAATTTTAGGTGAATTAAAAGGAAATATTCTTTCGACACCAACACCGCTGGACATTTTTCTTACGATGAATGTTTTGTTCAATCCTGAACCGCGAATACTTATTACATCGCCCTCAAAAGATTGCAGTCTTTCTTTATCACCTTCAATAACCCTAACTTGCACGCGAATGTGATCACCGGGATTAAAATCAGGCATATCTGTTTTAATCTGATCAGGTGCTATTTTATTTAAATCAATCATTTGTATACTCCACTAATTATTAAAATTTCTCCACTTTTCAGTTAAGATTTTAGATTGTTCTTGTTTCCATTTTTTAATTTCTTTTTCATTTCCTGAAAGCAGCACTTCCGGCACTTTCATTCCCCTATATTCTGCAGGTCTTGTATAATATGGTGCTTCAACAACATCACCATCCTGAAACGAATCATCAAGAGCTGCTTCGCTGTCATTTAGAACTCCCGGTATTAATCTTACAATTGCATCAGCAATAATAAGTGCTGGAAGCTCACCACCCGTTAAAACATAATTTCCTATAGAAATTTCATCCGTTGCAAAATATTCTCTAAC
Organism: Ignavibacteriales bacterium; assembly: GCA_038214015.1. GTDB lineage: Bacteria > Bacteroidota > Ignavibacteria > Ignavibacteriales > Ignavibacteriaceae > IGN3. The sequence goes on from JBBQSH010000039.1 coordinate 1,732, forward strand.
TCTGTCATCAATCTCCTTGTAGTGTCCAGCAATTATCAAAACATTTTTTGCAAGAGATAATCTATTTGCATATCTCTGATCGAATAATTTTCCTTTTGGAGTAGTAAAAATTATATGATCAAATTTTCTTTCACTTTTTAACTTTTCAATACATTCAAAGAACGGTTCAGGCTTTAGTACCATACCGGCACCGCCGCCAAAAGGTTTGTCATCAATTTGTTTGTGCTTATTAAATGCATAATCACGAAGATTATGAATTTCTATTTTAACTTTTTTCTTATCCTGAGCTCTTTTTAGAATGCTTGTATTTAGTGGACTGGAGAGAAGCTCCGGTACCGCAGAAATAATGTCAATCTTCATCATCATCAATTCCAAAATCAGAATTTAAAATCAATATTTTATTTTCAGGATCGATTTTTTCAAAAACAGAATCAACGTACGGGATTAAAAAATTACTTCCACCTTCGTTGCTAACTTCAATAACTGGATTTGCCGGCGTTTCAAAGTAATCACTCACAATTCCTAAAAAATCCTGCCCCTTATAAACTTTACTCCCAATTAAATCCTGATTAAGAAAAACATCATCTACAATTTTCTCAAAATCATTTTTGCTAATAAAGGCATTTCTGCCAATAAAAACTGATATATCTCTATCATCATCAAAATTTTTAAACTTAATAAAAACAGATTGCTTGATGTTCAAAATCTCTTCAAGTTCAATTGATTTTTTTTGTTCCCAAAAATCCAGGAACACAAACTTAATTGAATCCAGATTAATATTTAGTCCTGGGACTAATTGAACTTTAACAAATCCATCTTTACCGGCAGAAATAATTTTTGCTATGAGATAAAATTCATCCAATTAAAATACTTGAATGCTTAATCTTCAATTTCAAGAACTGCTCTCTTGCCTTCTTTAGCTGACACAGCAGTTAAAAGTGTACGCATAGCCTGGGCAGTTTTGCCTTGCTTACCTATCACTTTACCAATGTCTTCAGCTTGAACTTTTAAAGATAAAATTATCTTTTTTTCTTCAGATAATTTTTCTTCGACCACAACACCATCTGGATTATCAACCAGTTGTTTTGCAATGAACTCAATGAACTCTTTCATAATAGAAGCCTCCTATAATGAACCCGGGCCAATAAGTTGTTATGTACAGTCATAATAATTTTTTAGAATTAATAAATGACATTCTCAGAAGTTGAACCCGTAACCTCTGCCGTACCTCCATTCCATAATGAAAACGAAAAAGTGATTGAGCAGGAGCTATTCGGTTTTAGCTTCCTGTGTATCAGCTTTTTTCTTTTTCTTCACAGTTTTTTTCTGCGAAGATGCTTCTTTATTTGCTTGCCAATTTTTTAAAAGTGCTTCAGCTTTTTCTTCAGGAAGTTTGCGCTTTGCAATGTCTCTCTTAAGATTAATGCCTTTTTGTTTTAGCAAACTATTTACTGTGTCTGTTGGCTGCGCACCATTATCTAACCAGTAATTTATTCTATCTTCTTTCAAATCTATCGTATGCGGATTTGTAAGTGGATTATAGATGCCAACTGCTTCAAGAAATTTTCCATCTCTTGGTGAGCGTGCATCTGCAGCAACAACTTTGTAAATGGGTTGTTTCTTTTTTCCCATTCTTCTCAATCTTAACTTAACAGCCAAATTATTATCCTCCGGATATTATCTCTATTATCAATTAAATTTAAAATTACGCATCGAATTTGGCAATCCTTTTTTAGAAAAACTACTCATCATTCTTTGCATTTCACTAAACTGCTTAATTAATCGGTTCACATCCTGTATTGATGTACCGCTTCCTCTTGCTATTCTTTTACGGCGATTGCCGTTCAAAACTTTTGGTGTACTTCTTTCTTCCTTCGTCATTGAGTTAATAATTGCTTCCACTTTAACCAATGCATTATCGTCAATTGGTGCATTTTTTATTTTAGCACCAAGTCCTGGAATCATTCCAAGTAAGGAAGATAAAGAACCCATTTTCTTGATGACTTTAATTTGCTTAAGAAAATCATCAAAATCAAATTTATTTTTTCTTAGTTTTTCTTCTAATTCATCAGATTCAAAGTCCTCAAAGGATGCTTGCGCCTTCTCTACGAGGGATATAACATCACCTTTACCCAAAATTCGGGAAGCTAACCGATCAGGATAAAATATTTCTAAATTTTCTAATTTTTCACCGTTACTGATAAACTTGATAGGTTTACCAACAACAGACCTGATTGAAAGTGCAGCACCACCTCTTGAATCGCCATCCAACTTAGTAAGAACTATACCATCAAAATTTACTGTTTCATTAAAAGCTTTTGCAGAATTTACTGCATCCTGACCGGTCATCGAATCAACAACAAACAAACTTTCATTTGGATTAACAATACTTTTAATGTCTGAAACTTCAAGCATCATTTGTTCATCAACGTGAAGTCTGCCTGCTGTATCAAATATTATTGTATTGTAGTTTTTCTCTTTCGCATATATCAAAGATTCGGTTACAACTTTTCTTGCATCTTTCTCTTCGATCGAAAAGACTTCAATCTCAATCTGTTTCCCCAATGTTTTTAATTGTTCAATTGCAGCAGGTCTGTAAATATCTGCTGCAACTAACAAAACTTTTCTTTTCTGCTCAGTTAATTTCTTTGCAAGTTTTCCGCAAAAAGTAGTTTTACCTGAGCCTTGCAAACCCACAACAAGAATAGTTGTAATACCCGATGGATTAATCTGCAATTCCTGATGACCGCCGCCAAGCAGCTCAGTTAATTCATCATAAATAATTTTAGTAATTAACTGACCGGGTGACAAAGAAGCAATTACTTCTTTACCAAGCGCTTTAACTTTTACATTCTCAATAAAATCTTTTGCAACTTTGTAGTTTACGTCGGCATCAAGAAGAATTCTTCTAATTTCTCGCAAAGTATCGGAAATGTTAGCTTCTGTTAGCTTACCCTGACCTGTAACTTTTTTAAGTGCGGTTTCTAACTTTAGAGATAATTCTTCAAACATAATTTTAACAGATCAACTTTATAAAAACCAACTCTAATTTTCTTTCAAAGCATTTGCACCGGAAACAATTTCAAGTATCTCAGTGGTAATCGCGGCTTGTCGCTTGCTATTATAAGTAAGACTAAGAGTTCTGATTAATTCTTTTGCATTAATGGTTGCATTATCCATGGCCGTCATACGTGCAGCAAATTCAGATGCATTAGATTCCAATAAAACTCTCCACATTTGTCCTTTAAGATGCTTTGGAATCAAATAGTTAAATATTGCGTTCTGATCTGGTTCATAAATATAATTTGCAGATTCGTGTTTATCGTTTTCGGTTTCTGCACCGGATGCTATCGGTAAAAACTGTTCTACAACAATTTTCTGCTGTATAATTGATTTAAATTCATTAAAGATAATTATTACTTTATCGATACTTCCATCAAGATATTTTGGAATTATTTCATCGACTAATTTTTGTGCAATAGTATAATTTATCTGAGAAGATATTCCAGGATATGCAGCAGCGATATGGTAATTTCTTCTGCCAAAATAGTCTGAACCTTTTTTACCTAAACAATAAATCTTAAAGTTTAAACTTTTTTGTTTTACTTCATCTTCTAAATATCTAGTTGCTTCTTTTATAATATTTGTATTAAAGGCGCCGCAAAGCCCACGATCGGCAGTAACAACAACAACTGCAACATTCATTACTTCTCTATCTGCAAACAAAGGATTGGATTGCTTTTCATCTTCATTTACAAGATGTGAAAGCAGCACAGAGATTTTTTTAGCATACGGGCGCGCATTCAAAACTGATTCGGTTGCCCGGCGCAGTTTTGCAGCTGCAACCATTTTCATGGCTTTGGTAATTTGCTGAGTGCTTTTTATACCTTTTATTCTAAGTTTTATATCTCTTAATGTTGCCATTAGTATCTAAGTAAAAATTCTATGCTATTTAAATGTTGATAAAAATTCTTGTCCGACTTTCTTAAGTAATTCTTCAGTTTCTTTGCTAACATCTTTGTCTTTTTTAATCGAATCAAAAATTTGTTTGTATTTTACTTCAATGTATTCAAGAACTTCTTTTTCAAATCGTTTTACATCTTTAACAGGAATTTCATCCATAAAACCTTTTGTACCATAGTAAATACTAACTACTTGCTTTTCAACCGGTACCGGAGCGTATTGTCCTTGTTTTAGTAATTCAACTAATCTAGCACCCTTAGCTAAAGTTCTTTGTGTTGATTTATCGAGGTCCGAACCAAATTTTGAAAATGCTTCTAATTCTCTGTATTGAGCAAGATCAAGTTTCAAACTTCCTGCAACTTTTTTCATCGCTTTAATCTGAGCATTACCACCCACGCGAGAAACTGATATACCTACGTTAATAGCTGGTCTGATACCTGCATTAAACAAATTTGATTCAAGATAAATCTGACCATCGGTAATAGAAATTACGTTTGTAGGAATGTAAGCAGAAACGTCTCCCTGCTGCGTTTCAATAATTGGAAGAGCAGTTAAACTTCCGCCGCCTTCAGCATCACTAAGTTTTGAAGCTCTCTCAAGTAATCTTGAGTGAAGATAAAAAACATCGCCAGGATATGCTTCACGTCCAGGAGGTCTTCTTAACAACAAAGATAATTCTCTGTAAGCCACAGCTTGTTTTGAAAGATCATCGTAAATACAAAGTGCATGTTTACCGTTATCTCTAAAATATTCACCTAAAGTTGCTCCTGAATATGGAGCAATAAATTGAAGCGGTGCAGGATCTGATGCACCTGCATTAATTACAGTTGTATATTCCATCGCACCGTGTTCCTGAAGCTTTGCAACAACCTGAGCAACGGTAGATTCCTTTTGACCAATAGCTACATAAACACAATATACCGGGCTTATACCTAATGCTTTTGCTTCTTCAGTATGTGTAAATTTTTGATTAATTATTGCATCTACTGCAACTGCAGTTTTACCTGTTTGCCTATCACCGATAATTAGTTCTCGTTGTCCTCTGCCAATTGGAATCATTGAATCTACTGCAATGATACCGGTTTGTAAAGGTTCTTTTACAGGTTGTCTTTGAATAACGCCAAGTGCTTTTCTTTCAATCGGTAAAAACTGAGTAGTATTGATTGGTCCTTTTCCATCGATTGGAAATCCAAGCGGAGTTATAACACGACCAAGCATTTCATCACCAACCGGCATTGAAGCTACGTGTTTTGTACGCTTAACCGTATCGCCTTCTTTTACCAATGTTGTATCGCCGAATAAAACGCAGCCGACACTGTCTTCTTCAAGATTTAATACCATCCCAAAAACATCATTTGGAAATTCAACTAACTCACTCGACATAACTTGAGAAAGTCCGTAAACACGTGCAATACCATCACCAACCTGCAGTACGGTTCCAACATCATAAATGTCAAGTTCACTTTCAAAACCGGAAAGTTGTTTTCTTAATATCGCAGATATTTCATCAGGTCTAACTTCTGCCATTTGTAATTTCCTTTATTAAATTCCTTTGAATTAATTTAATGTAATGCCGTCTTGCAATAATTGTTTTCTTAATAAACCGAGCTGATGAATCATAGAAGCATTATAAACTGTATCGCCAACCTTTGCTACAAACCCACCAATAATATTCTGATCAACTTTAAATGTTAAACGGGCTGTCTTTTTTAGATGTGATTCAAACTTCTGTTGTAATTGAATTTTTTGTTCTTCATTAAAAACAAATGCTGTTGTTACATCAATCTTTACAGCACCAATGTGCTCATCTTTTAGACTTACAAACTTTTCTAAAATCTCAGTAAATAGTTCTTCTCTGCCCTTTACAATAACAAAATTCAAAAAGTCCAGACTGTCTTTGCTGATTAACTTTCCAAAAATTTCAGCGAGTATTGATTGCTTAGTTTCTGTTTTAATCACAGGACTTTTAAATGCTCTTAGTAATTCATGACTTTTAGTAAGGCTTTCGTAAACCAAATCAAAATCTTTTGTTACTGTATCAAGAATATTTTTCTCGATGGAAGTATCAAGAAAAGATTGAGCATATCTATTTGCAACTTTTGATAAAGCCATAATTAATTTTTAGATATATCGCTTATGTATTTATCAACAAGTTTTTTATTTTTTTCTGCATCAAGGTTCACTTTTAAAATCTTTTCAGCAGCCTGAACTGAAATTTCAGCAATTTGATTTTTAAGTTCATCGAAAGCAGCATTTTTCTTTCTATCAATTTCAGCCGAAGCTTCTTCGATCAATTTTTTAGCTTGTTCTTTGCTGTCCTTAATCATTTGATCTTTAAGACTCTGAGCAAACTGTCTGCTCTGCTCCACAATTTTTTTAGATTCATCCTCAGCCTTTGTTAAGCTATTTTGATTTTCTGCCAGAATTTGTTTTGCTTCATCTTTTGCTTTTTCTGCTTGCTCGAGCGAATCTTTAATAGCATCTTCCCTTTGCTTTAAAGCAGATAGAATCGGCTTCCATGCAAATTTTGTAAGAAGAATTAAAAGCAGAATAAAAGTAAGCGCTGTCCAAAATGCTAATCCGCCATTAACGGAAAGCAATCCGCCGCTGCCACCTTCTGTTTCAGACACAACTAAAGCAATAAAAGCAAAAGTAGTATTTGCAATCATAATCTTATTGTTAAGTTTATTTTTAAATAACTGGAGTGTACATCCACTCCATTTAACTAATTACTTACCTGCTAAAATAAAACAGATAACCAATGCGAATAATGAAATACCTTCAATCAAAGCAGCAGCGATGATCATAGAAGTTCTTATGGCACCGGCGGCTTCTGGCTGTCTTCCACTTGCATCCATTGCAGAAGCGGCTAATTTACCAATACCTAAAGCACCACCGATTATTGTCAACCCAGCACCGATTCCGGCAGCTAATCCTGCTAAACCTGATACGTCCATTGATATTCTCCTTTGTTAGATTAAATTATATAATTTATTTTAATGTTCTTGATGAACTGCCATGCCTATAAAGAGACCTGACAGAATTGTAAAAATATATGCCTGCAATAAGGCAACAAGTATCTCAAGTATGTAGATAAATAATGCCATTGGGATAGCTAAACCTGCCCAGGCAATATTTTGCATAACAAAAATCAAACTTATTAAGGCATATACCACTATATGTCCTGCTGTCATATTTGCAAAAAGACGTATAGCTAATGCGAATGGTTTTGTTAGTAATCCTAAAAACTCAACTACTATCATAATTGGCAACAATAAAACAGGAACACCATGTGGAATCAATCCTTTGAAGTAACCGAAAACACCATTATTCCTCATTCCGCCATATTGGGTGATAATAAATGAAAATATAGCCATGGTGGCAGTAACTGCTATATTACTTGTAAAAGTCGCTGAGAATGGTATTAATCCTATAAAATTTCCAAAAAGAATAAAGAAAAAAGCTGTTAACAGATATGGTAAGAATTTCTCAAAACCTTTTCCGATTGTTGGCTTGGCAATTTCATCACGAACAAAAACTATAAATACTTCCCATAAATTTATAAACCCTTTTGGAACCAAAGAAGTTTTGTAGGCTTTTGCAACCCTTGTCATCACAATAAAAAGTAATAATGCACCAAGCCACATAAAAAGTACGTGTCTGGTTATTGAAAGATCGATCCCAAATAACTCAAAATGAGGTAAATAAACCTTAAAAAACGGTGAAAAATCAAGATAATTCCCATCCATAACGTGATGGAGAATCCAATCGCTGCTGGATGCCGATTTGGTATTTTTGAGGCTATCAACAATCACTTGTGTTGAAGTAGAGTCAATCATTGCTTAGTCTTGATTATAAAATTCTTTTTCTGATTTAGTATAAAAATCTCTACTATGAGATAGTAGAAATAGAAAATAAAGGTTGTAAAGATAAAAGAATTGAGCCTAACAAACAAGAATTCTAAGGCTACCACAATCAGGATAAGAACCAAAAATAAACGAATCACTAATCCCCCAAACACGATAATTAGAAAGATTTTATCACTTTTTTCAAATCCAAAATGAATTGATAAAAACCCTAACAAGAAGTTTAATGTTGAGAGAATAAAGCCGTAAAGTAGACTAAAAAAAAGTTCAGAATTGAGGTTTTTGCTTATAAAAAAAGTAACAATACTAATAAAAAATAAAACCGGGATTATGCTGAAAAAGTAAAATATTCTATTTTTTTTCATTCTTAATTTTACTTCGTTTCTCTAAAAACGTTACTGTTCGTATCAGGTTATATAACCCAATTCCTATTCCGAACACCCCAGCAATTAGAGTAAAGATATAATTCTGAGAGAACTTATCATCAAGCCAGCTTCCTATAAGAACAAAAGCAACAATTGTTACTGCAAGTTGAAGACCCAATCCAAGATATGGACCAACATCCCGCAAAGATTTGGCAATCCCAGGATTATCTTCCGTTTTTAGAGCCACTTTACTCTCCTTTGCTAACAGGCTTAAATGAAGATTGACTGCTCATCGAACTTTTTCCTTCAAACATAGCTCCGGCTTCAACAACAAGTATTTTTGTAAGCAGATCACCCTTTAAAACAGCTTTTGATTCGAGAACAAGTTTTTCTTTAGCATTAACAGTTCCTTCAACCTTACCGCCGATTGAAACGGTTTCACCAGTTAGTTGTCCCTGAATACTTCCATGCTCACCTACCGTTAAATTTCCCTGAGCTGAAATGTCACCTTTAATAGTTCCATCAACGCGTACGTTACCATTGCTGGAAACTTTTCCTTCAATAACAACACCGCTGCTTATAATTGTTACTTCTTCCATAGAACTCCCGTTTGATTTAATTTTCAAAATAAAATTCCTAAAATTTAATTAAAATTTTTGATGGATCAATTGGTTTTCCATCTTTCCAAATTTCAAAATGCAGATGCGGACCTGTCGATTCTGTGCCAGAATTTCCACTTAATGCAATTAACTCCCCTTGTCTAACAAAGTCGCCATCTTTTTTAAGCATTGAAGCGCAATGAAGATATTTAGTTAAATAATTTTCCTGATGATTAATTATTATCGTGTAACCAAAATTTGTTGTATAATCGGCAAACACTACATAACCACCAGCAGATGCAAAGATAGGACTATTTTCTTTCATAGAATAATCATTTCCGTTGTGTCCGCGTTCAGGATCAAATGATCTGCTTACAAAACCTTCGGCAGGTTTGATAAAAAAAATATCCTCTTTTTGATTATAGTATATCTTATCAAAAAACTTAACAAACACACTTAAAATATTTCCCTCAACAGGTAATTTTGAAATTGTGGAATCTTTCTGTTGAATCGGTTCATTAAGCAGAGTTGAATCCCCTAACATTATGGCAAATTTTAATCGCTTATTAACCGATTTTAAAGATTCAATTTCTTTTGCAAGAAAAACAACTTTGCTATTTAAAATCTCAACTTTCTTTTTATCTGATTCCGTTAATCTTAATGAGTAAGGAAATAGAACCTCACTAACGGGAGTAAAACTTATAATATAGAAACCGAGAAGAAAAACTATAACGCTGTATATGCCGATATATGTCATCATTTTTGCGAATGAAATCTTAATAGATCTCGGTTCACTCGATGTTTCTTCGGGTAAAACGATTATAGAGAATTTTTTTATTTTAAATAACTTTAGCATCTGTTTTTAATTTTGATGGTTTAATCTAATTCAGCTTTTTCATTATTTCCACAAACTTAATTTTACCCTCTCTTACAAGAACTGGCTCATCATTGCTTAAATCAATCAAAGTAGAAGCTTCAAAAAAAGATTTTTTATCAGAATAGAAAATTGCATCCACCTCATTTGCAAATTCTTGAATAATTTGAGAAGGATGATTCAGCGGCTCATTGCCTGTTCTGTTTACACTGGTTGAAATTAGCGGCATTTTTATTTCGCTAATTAATTTCTGACAAAATCTGTAGTTAGGAATTCTAAAAGCGCCAGTTTCCGAATTAAGTAATTCCTGATATTTTTTATTCAGTTTAAGAATCACTGATACAGGATTGGGCCAAATTGATAAAAGAAAGTCTAAATATTTTTCCGAATCTATATCTGCATAATTTTTTAACATTTCAATATCAGATATCAAAAATATATATCGCCGCCAATTTGCTTTTCCTTTAATCTCGCTGATTTTTTTAATTGCTATCTCATTAAATGGATTTCCGCCAAATCCATAGATTGTATCAGTAGGATAAATAAAAATCGAACCATTTAGAAATAGTTCATAAGCAAGTTTAATACTTTTATCAAAATTTTCATCAATATTAATTAAAATAGATTTTTTCTTCTTAATCATGTAGCATTTCCTCCAATTTTAAAATAACTTGATCGGGTAAAAGTTTCATCGCACACTCAAAAGTGTTTATAGGGCATCTATCGTGTCCATGAATTCCACAAGGTTTACACTTCAAATCATCAAAGCTTATTGATGAACTTTTTTTGTTGTAAGGATAAAATCCAAATTCCGGCACAGTTGAACAGTAAATTGTTAAAACTTTAATATCAGCACACATACCCATATGAGTTGGGGCACTGTCATTAGATAATAATAGCTTTGCATATTTTATGAGCTCTATGCTTTCTACAATTGAAAAACTACCTGCTGAGTTAATAACATTTGCAGAGTATTTGGCAGCGATGTTATCAGTAATTGATTTATCATTTTCGCCGCCAATTAGTACAACTTTATATTTTTGATCTACTAAGTGATTAATAATTACTTCGTAATAATCTGATGGATATTTTTTTGTATTCCAAACGCTGCCTGGTGCAATTGCAATAAATCCATTTTGTAAATCATTTTGGTTGATATATGAGTTTATTTTAATAACCGATTGTTCACTTGTTACTATGTCTGGAATCATTCTCCAACTTTGATCGTCATATTCATATCCAACTAAATCAAAATTTCTTTGAACTTCATGTTTAGATGAATTATATGGTATAAGATTCTTGTACACATGCATTAGCATTGAATTATCAAAGCCATAAGTATCTGTAACTTCAAGCAAAAGTACAATTAACGAAGTTCTTAATGATCTATGCGCAGAATAAATTCTTGTATAATTATTCTGCTTTAACTGCTTGATAAATTTGTATGTGCTTAGTAAAGATTTATGTTCACCTTTTTTGTCGATAAATATTGCTTTATCAACATAGGGAGAAGCAGTAAAAATCTCTTTAGCTGCAGGAATACACAAAACATCAATCGTACTATCAGGAAAAAAATTTTTAAGTTTTTTTATTGCAGGTAATGTAAGAATGGCATCGCCGGGAAACGCTGTTTGAATAAATAAAATTCTTTCACTATTCATATCAATGTTTCCATCTATTATGCATCCAGAGCCACTGATCAGGATTTTTTCGGATACTTTCTTCAAGATGCATTAATAATCTTTCAGAGAGTATTTTTACTTTTTCTTCATAATCATCCGGTAAATCTTCTCTACTAATTTCTGTTAAGTCAACCTTGTATGAGTAATCTGGCTGCCTAACCGCTACTCCATAAATTATGGGTGAATTCATTTTGAGTGATAAAATTGCAGGCCCAGTATAAACAGACGTCTTGCGTCCGAAGAAATCCAATTTAATACTTTCTTCGGGACCCCTTTGATCAGCAACCAGAGCAACTATTCCCTTATTCAAAAGTACGGAATAAATATTACGAATCGAGGCACCTAAAGGAACGACTTCATTCGTCCAGCGTGTACGTGCTCTGTTCATCCAACCATTAACTAAAGGATTACGTTGAGATTTTACAATAACTGATAATTTTTTGTTCAGCGTTACTCCAATCGAAATTGCACAATACTCCCAATTACCAAAATGAGCAGATAATAGTAAGACTCCATTTTTTTCTTCTTCTTTTTTCACAATCAAATCCGCATTATGAAAATACACTACTTCTTTTATTTGCTCATTAGTGGTCCAGGGCAAATGCAAAATCTCAACAAGAGTAATAGCAAAATTTTTATAACTGCCATAAGCGATATTTTTAATTTGTTCTGCGGTTAGATCAGGGAATGCATGTTCCAGATTATCAAACACTATAGCTTTACGAATTGGTAGAATATAAAAGAAAAAGAAAGCAATAAGTGAAGAAAATCTTCTGGATAGATCTAACCCAAGAATTCTGCAAAGAAAACTTAAGGATATAAATAGTATATATTCGAGAATATTTTTCACATCATTATAAGATTTTGATGTGTAAAAATAGTGAAATGAAAGGATTTATTAATCAATTATAGTATCAACAAAAAAGCCCCAGTTTATGGGGCTTAAAGAAATCTAAAACAGTATCACCTAACAATTATGCGTCTTTGCCAGTTATCATCTCTCAATTCGCCGCGTTTTGTTGAATGAATTACTGTATAGTCTGAAAAACCCGTTAAATCTGCAAAAACAAAAAATACTCCTCCCTCAATCTCTGTGTATTGCCAGATTTCATAAGGTCTTGTTTCCAATTGATTTGGATACCTTTCAATTTCTGTTGGCTCACCATAAAGAAGGTATACTCTGCCTCTATCAGTTTTCCATCCCTGTTTACCCATTGTAGCATATCTCTGATTGCACAAATCTATTCGTTGGAGATATGTTCTGTAGAATTCATTATTACCTTGGGCAGAACCAAAACTTTCTTCTTTCACTTTCCAAAATTCAAACATAAATTCTCTCTTACCTTCAACATTCGATAACCTTTGATATTTATCAATCTCAGTTTTTGTTGCAAGATATCTGGATTTTTCAAACAAATCATCTAATTCATCTTCAGACATTGAACCAAAAGTGGAGCTAAGAACTGGTGTAGTTGAAGTTTCAAAAGTATCAACAACAACTATATCCGGATTGTAAACAAAAAACTTTTTTGCAGTTGAAATACCGGTGCTACTTAAACTATCAATCAAAGCAATTACAAAAGTATAAGAGTCTGTTGGATAATTTGATAAGAGCTGTGAACCAACTTCTACACGTGTATTTGAATTTCTTGAAAGATACTTAGACTTTTCTTTGATCAGTTTGCCTCTACTGTTATAAAGCATCATATTCATTTTAATAGATTCACTTTTTATCAAAGATGATTTAAGATTATAAATTTCAGTATAGAAAAAAGCAACCGGCTGAGATTTGCCAAATACTAAATTAGGAATGGGTAAAACTTCATAAGTGTTTTTATAAAAGATGGAACTTGTGTTCTCGCTTCCCTGAATTATTTTAGATGCAAGTTGTATATCGCTAATACCTAAGCCATTATTTATATACGGTGTGATTTTTAGTTGTTCCTTTATCTCTTTAAACATTTCGGGTTTATTAAGATCAGAGGCTGTAAATTCACAATCGAATGTTCCAGTTGGAATGACAAAACCCAATGTACCAACAAGCAATTGATTAGTAGTATTGGATGTATCAACATCGTGTTTTACTCTCCACTGATTATGAACTATTGTATCACCAGTCTCGATGTTTTTTATAAATATTTTTAGTAATCCTTCCAAATTAGGATTTGAATTATCAGTTCCCACTGTTAATGAAGCCTGATTGAAGGAGTAATAAAATTCAACGTAATTAGATGTAGTATCATATCCGAATTGCGCATAGTCAAATTCAAAATCAAATTGTGACTGTGAGATTATTGGAGAGCAGAATAAAGTAAAGAATATTAATATTTTTTTCATTTTACAATTCTCATTAAATAAAAAAGCGTCTATTGTTATGCAATAGACGCTTAAATAACAAACTACATTTTCATTATTGAAAAGCTAATTTTACAGTAAATATATGATTTGAAGTTGGGAAATCTTTAACATCTCTATATGCATAGTCAAATGTTATTCCGATTCCTGATCCAACCTGATAATCAACACCAGCACCAGCAGTAAAACCGTAAATTGAATCATCACCACCTGCCAGGGCAAGATTATATCCGCCGCGTAAAAAGAACATTTTCATAAATCCATACTCTAAGCCTAAATTCAGAGCATCTTCTAACGAGTTGTTTGCAACAAAAGTTCCACCAATTAAGAGATTATTTTGTTCATCCATAACGTAATTGTAAGATGCACTTAGTTCGAAAAAGCTGGGTATCTGAAATTCCTCAGCAACGATTTCGTAATTTCCATTTGGTGAACCGAGATATGAACCTGGAATATCTGTTGCTTGCTGTAAATCTGCGCCGGAATATCTCATATTCCCGCCAATATTTTTTAGTGTTGCACCAATCGATATACTTTCATCAAATCGATATTGCACACCAAAATCAATTGCAAAACCTGAAGCACTGGTGTTTTCGATTGTTTCATTAATAAACTTAAAGTTGGTTCCTACAGAAATTCTATCAGTGATAACTTTGGAATAAGTAAGACCAAAAGTAATAAATGCTGGAGAATAAGTTGTTCCGTCACCATCAGGAAAATCTGATGTTGTAACAGGAATATCTCCAAAATCAATAGATTTAAATGTCAATCCGATAGATCCAAGATCACCTAGACTGGTGCCAGCTCCAAAGTAGGATATATTAAGATCAGCTACATAATTCATGTAGCTAAAGATGGCTTCGGCACCTTTAGAGCGATCTAAACCCGCCGGATTATAGTAAATAGATTCTAATCCTGTAAGATTGGAGATAAATGCACCGCCTGTGGCAATACCTCTTGCACCAACTGGAATTAGTAGTTGTTCAGCTCCTGTTGTACCCTTTCTGGCAACATCACCTGCATGCACTGATACAGAAAACATTGCTAAAAGAATTATTGTGACAATTTTTTTCATTTTCTAATACTCCTAAATTTTTTCAAAATTTACCGGGCGGCATAAACCGCCCAATAATCTTAATATTTTTGAATCTGTTTTTGAGGCATAATTATAGCAAACTTCAAAACCTTTTCACCATACTTTGGTGTGGTTACAATCGCAAAATACATGCCTGAAGCCACTCTTAGTCCAGATTCATTTTGCAGGTTCCATCTTAAGAACGGAGAGGTTGGTGAAGGTTTATCTCCTACACCCAAGGATCTTAACAGCTGACCCGACAACGAATAAACTTTAATTGAAACTTCTTCAGGAAGATTTGAAAATGTTACAAAGGGTTCATCCGCTGCACTATTGGTGTAACTTGTTGCCACATTGAAACCATAAAGAGGATTAGGATAAACATTTACTGTTTCGAATAAAGCTTTCTCTTCTTCTTCTGATAAGACTCCACCTTTAAGAGTTTGAAATTCAAAAACATCAGCAGTAGTATATGGATAATTTGCAACTTCAATTTCAAATTGATCTCCGTTACTCCAGAAATTAGTTGTGTCTACTCTATTGATTGCAGCAGTATACAGAACATCAAAGAATGGCGATAAAGCAATCTTTCTTTGATCTGATGTAGCGGTAGCATCATTTGGAATTGTGTATCCCTTTATATCTGACCAGACAACTGTGCTTGCAGGGAAGTTACCAGTGTACTCCAATTGTGTACCAGTAGGGTCATATGATTGATTAAAGATAAATATAAACTCGCCTGTGTTATTTACATTTGTTCCAGGATCCCAAATACCATCTGGTTTTCCACCTTCAGAAATCTTTCTTTCAATGAACCCAACAGCGAGTTGTCTAACTTCACCAAATTGTTCATCTTCAACCCAGGCTGTAAACGGAACATCCACATAACCTTCACCTAACTTTCCAATTTCATTAAGAATGTTAGGATCATTTATCCCTGGTGTTCCTGCAACAACGCCTGCAGCATACATATAAGAACTTCTTCTTGCAGGTGGATTTGCGCCAACAAAACCATTTAGATAGCGATAAGCTTTTCCATTTTGCCCAAACTTAAGGACTACTCTTCTCAGCTTATCTGCTTTAGTATAATTATTTTGCAATAAAGTTAGTGCATTTCCACCACCAGGCAGTTTTCTACTATCTGAGCTCAAATCTTTGGCTAGGTAATAAACTACAACATTTGACCAGTTAACTGAAGTATTCTCATAGATGGTATCTAAATCCGCTTTTTCTTCCGTAAGTTTAACAATAAATCCATCCGTTGGAATTTCAGTAATTTCAGTTGAACCAAACAAGTATTTGTTTGAGGAGGGAAAAACAAGGCCTGTATTTTCATTCTTTAGATTCCATGTAGTTGCATACTCGGTTGAAGTACTATCAATAGCAAAGCTAACAGAATATTTGTCACCTGTCAGATCTTCCTTAGTGACTATATCATATTGGAGCTGACCATTGCTCGCACCCGAAATTTTCACTCCATCTTGAATTGGAATTGGCGGACTATAAATATCTTCACCGAAAACAACGGTTAAAATTCTAGGAACATTTTCAACCTCGGCAACAAATCCTGCAGTTGAAAGATAATAATCACCCGGAGTACCAAAAGAATCTCCAGCTTTATTTACCAAAGACTCATAATTTATGGCAGTAGAAGTAAATGAGAAATAATATGGTTTACCCTTTATAAGTGATCCACCAGTGAAGGGATCCTGTGTAACGCGTAATCTGATTTTACCCGTTGCGGTATCAGAATAAACCGTGTAATCAAGTTTGTTTGGCGCTTCAGGATAAAGTAACTCAATACCGCCTGTTTCGGCATTTTCCTTGTATACATTCTCAATAAAGTAATCTTTTTGATAGCTTGTATATAGTTTACTATTCTGCGCACCTGAAACTACATCCTGAGTTGAATTAACTCTGTAAGCATAAACATTAGTACTATGGTACTTGTCATCCCAAGCAGAAGTAGAATCCGTAAAACTTACTTGCTTGTTTATTGGAAAAACAAAGTCAATGAAATCAGGTCCTGACTCGACAAAAGGGTTTATAGTTGGAGGTGGTGCTGGTGCTCTGAAATTACCATCAAAAATAAACTGAGCACCATCATCAATTTCTCTTGCTTTGGTAATAGAACTCAGTGCATCTGTACCCTGACCAACTAAATATGCAACTATGATTTCAATTTCTTCATCTCTATTTAATGTAATCGGACCAACATTGGTCATTTGTCTCTGATCTGTACCTGTTCTTGATAACCATCCGGTGGCTGTAACCGGATCACCGGAATACCAAAACCTGTTATTAAGAGTTGAACAATCGACTCCAAAAACTCCTCCCCAGGGATCCGTGCCGCAAGGATCAAAAACTTCACCGAGTTTAAGTCTTCCATTCATGTAATTTCGTGCTTCAAATTCATCATTCGGATCACCTCTAAGTGGATCTGATTGCACATAATGCACGAATGAAGAAACATCAAGGTTTCTGGCTCCAGGAAATTCTTTAACACCTAATAAATTGCCTCTATAACTGTATGCAGTATCTAAAGGAGTATCAATTCCATCATCATATATATTATTACCATTATTATCAATGTAAGTTTCACCTGCTATGTATGATAAAGGTCCAGAAAAGAAATCTATCATAAAACAAGGCTGTGCAGCACCGTATGCTGGATCAACTCCATCCTCATTATATGTAAACCCGGCATTTCTTGATCTGTCAATTCCAACTAAATCATTTTCAAAATCAGTACCTACATCCGGATCCGACCAGACTCCAAAAATTACGCTGTCAAGTCTTTCAGCAACTAGTCCGGTATTCTTAAGTCGATATCGTATAAACATTATATTACCAAGTGCACCTTTAGACGCAAATGCAAATACTGTCTGACGTATTTCAATGCCCTGAGGATTAACTCCGGCAAATCTAAGTCTTTGAGCACCCAGTTGTCCGTCTGTATAAACGCACCACGCTGTTTTATCACCCAATAGATCAGGATGATCTTCATCAACATCCCATTCGCCGTTACCATTTTTATCGACTGGATTATATAGTCCATCACCATCACCATCATAAAAGTCTGCTCCAAATTTATCAACTGCCGTTTTCCAATCGATCCAGCTTTGTCCAAATGGAGGGTCTTCTCTATCCAGAACATACAGAACTGCATCCGGATCATTGGGACCTGAAGCGACAGTGCCAGGAGTCATGTTTTCAACCAACGAAGCGGATGCCTGACCAAATGCCCACAAACTTCCATTGGTATATCCGCTCATAAAAAATCCACCCGAGAACAGAAACGTGCCAACACCAAATCGTCCCAGAGTTCCATCCGGCGGTATATTTACGTCTGCAATTGTACCAACTCTGTTAATAGGAATATTAAGATTATTAATGTCCATTCTATAAGCATCACCTTGCTTGCCAGACTGAGTGTTATTCACAAGCTTATAAGTTTTATTCTGCACGTTTCCCTTTTTATCCCCTTCTATAAAACCTAGGGAAATTAATCCTACGGTTAATAGAAATAAGATTAGTTTAGGAAAAAATATTTTTTTATTTCTCATTTTTACAATCCTGATTATATTCTATAAATCTCTTTGAATTAATTAGAAACTAAGATTACCAAAATTCATTTTGAGGCCTAAACGAATTTGTCTTGGAATACCAAAATTAACCGGATCTTCTTCCAATGATTTATAATCTTGTACGTAACCTTCTCCGTTAGTTATGGCTGCATTTTTACCATTTTGAGTATTTAAAAATCCAGTTGTATAAGGATCACCCGTGGATCTCCAAACATTGGTAATATTATCTCCATCCAATAGATTTTGGATCCAGAGATATGGTGTAATAAGTAAATTTCCAATTTCAAAGGATTTTTCTAGTTTCAAATCTATTCTAAAAGTACCGGGTGCATTTCTTGAATTGACGTAGCCAACTGTACTCGGTCCGCCATTATTTCCGGTAAGAATATCAAAATAATCAAGCGGCGTATACGGTCTTCCACTTGCAAATGAAAATAACATATTGGCGCCAGTCATTTCGAAGAATCCTAAGTCACCCTTAGGTACATAAAAATCAACAGAGAGAGTACCTGTATGTGTTTGATCAAAATCCAAAGGAGCAATAACTTTAGGAGCCTGACTATCTAAGTTTCTAAATACAGCCGTTTGACTCGAAGAAGTTGAAGATCCGGTGCCTTCTGCAATAGAAAAAGTATATTGCAATGAAAGACCAATGTAACTTAATCTTGTAACATCCAATGAAAAAGCTAAACCTTTTGTAGTTCCAAAATCTGAATTAACAGGAGCGATATAAGTTCTAAGTTCTCCACCTTCAACTCTCTGGAAAAAGTTTAACTGTCTGTTTACAAGCCCTCTAATATTTTTATAGAACAGTGTAACGTTCATGGCTGCATTTTCACCAAGAAGCTGTCTGAATCCAACTTCGTACTGTATTGTTTCTTCTGATTTAATAGTTCCATCCTGAACATACTGAGGATCAAATGATATGAATTGATCGAGATCAAAAGGACCAGTGTATAAATCAGTTAATGCAGGTATCTGAATAAATCTGCCGTATTGAGCGTGAAATACTGTTGTTTCAGTAACGGGGAAACCCAAACCTATACGAGGTGAAAATTCTAATTCAGATTCTTTCTCAACAAAATCACCATCATCAAAATCATTTGGATTTGAACCACCTGCAAAAGGCAGGCTGGGATCCTTTAAGATATCTGTTCTGGTATCAATGTAATCCATTCTTAGACCAACATTTAATACAAGATCGTCGAGTTCAAATCTATCTTGCAAATAAGCGTATGCAAAAATCGGTTCTTTTGGTGCAAATTCACCATCACCAGAACCAGTTCTATTTTGTCCCGTGATGTCATAACCAAAAACAGAAGGTTGTAAAATTTCAAACTTCTCATATTCAGTTAAAGTGTCTGAAAGTGCTGCTAATTGCACAGGTCCAACAAAGTAACTTCTTACGACGTTATAATTGAATCCGCCACCGATCTCAAATAGATGATTGGATATTTGAGATGTAAAGTCAGCATCAATATTAAAAACATCATTTTCTTGTTTCTGATAACCATTGTTTATTCTTCCATAAGCCCAAAAAACATTGTTCCCATCTTTTTGTATTCGTTGACCATCTCTTGATAATGTAACACCGAATGTATTAGCAAAGCGTGCACTATCACCGTAGGCATACAAATCATCTTTGAAGTGAGGATCATATTGTTCAAATCCATCTTTTCTATAACCAAGATTAATGTTCCAGAATGAATTATTGCTGATCGTCTGGGTCAATCTTGAACTGAATGATAAGTTATTCT
The DNA here is from genome assembly GCA_038214015.1 of Ignavibacteriales bacterium. Classification (GTDB taxonomy): domain Bacteria; phylum Bacteroidota; class Ignavibacteria; order Ignavibacteriales; family Ignavibacteriaceae; genus IGN3. The sequence continues at coordinate 21,855 of JBBQSH010000039.1, forward strand.
GTTCATTAGCAGGATTAAATTCAGCATTGTTTTTTGCGTAGGTATGAACATAGGATCTATAATTTCTTACATTATAATTTGCTCCTAAGTTTAATCTGAAATCACCAAAAGAGTGTGATGTTTTGCCGCTAAATCTCCAGTTAGCTGCATCATTCTGTTCTTTTGAAGTGAATGTTTTGGTTTCAAGTGGATCAAGATTATATGTAAAAGTTCTATCTATTGCCGTTGGGTCAGAATCAAGATACCAGCCTCTTTCTGCAGATAGAAAAATAGTATTATTCTGATCACCTGGAATTATCGGTCCACTTAAATTGAAAGTGTAAAGATTATAACCAAAATCATCAAGATATTGCGAAGTCACAACATCAGCAAATAGGTTATAAACTGGCGAACCGGATTTTGTCGTAATGTTAACAATGCCCGACTGAGCCTGTCCGTATTTAGCTTCATAACCACCGACCTGAAATGAAACCTGCTCAATTGAGTTATCACTAACCTGGCTTCTATTTGCGCCCGTATAAACGTTGTTTTGTGGTACACCGTCAACTATGTATAAAACTTCTCCTCCACGACCACCTCTAACGTTAATTGTCGCATTTCCTTCAACACCACCGCTGCCATCCTGAACAACAACACCTGATTGCAAGGATACTATATTAGTTACACCTTTAACCGGCAGTCTTGAAATCTGATCTGAATCAATTACCTTAACAGTGTTGGTTGATTTAGATTCAAAGAATTTTCTGTCAATAACAACAATTTCATCAAGAGTAAAATCTGTTGATAGTTCAACGTCTAATTCATATGTAATACCTGAAACAACACGAACATTTTCTAATGTTTTTGGTGCGTAACCAACGTAACTTACTTTAACCGAGTAAGTACCCGGGTTAATATTTAATATAAAGTAGTTACCTTCAATATCTGTAGCAGCACCTGCTTGAGTTTCAAGGACGACTATATTTGCCCCTATGAGCGGTTCTTTTGTGTCAGCATCAATAACTTTTCCATTAAGCTTACCAACACCGGATTGTGCATTTACTGCTGAAACAAAGACCGTTAATAAAAATATAAACAGAAACTTTGTAATCGAATTTTTCATCTGTTCTCCACTAAATTATTTTTGAGATTAGATTTTTCATCTCATCGATTTAAATCAAAAAAAAAGCGGATGGGATATT
>JBBQSH010000040.1:0-22532 GCA_038214015.1 Ignavibacteriales bacterium
GCAGTAAAAAACTCTTCCCCATTATCTTTAGTATGTATCATCAACAAATTTGCTCTTACCATCTTTACCAAAGTTCTCGATGCTCTTCTTTCAGAAATATTAACAAGATTACTTAACTCCTTTACGCTGATTCTTTCAACTTTTGATAAATACTCAAAAACTGTCTTTTCGGTAGGACCAAGAATATATTTTTTTAATGCTGTTTGATTGGATTGAGCGCGAAGAATCCTGATCATTTCTTTGCTTGCCTGTACACTCTTATCATTCACTCTTATCGTAACAACTGCTTTGGTTATATCAAGTTCAGATTGATAATCCTGAATACGATGAGGTTTCTTATTTGATTCCGGAACATTTACGATAACAATTTCTTTACCATCAACTTCCCTGTATTCAATAAAATATTCAAGCGGAGGTTCGCAGTAGTTTAAAACTACATCCTTTACAAGTTCAGTTGTTTCTTTTTCACTTTCAACACCAACAATTTTTTTATCATCATCAATTCCAAATAAAACATAACCACCTTTGGTATTGGCAAATGCAATCATTTCGCGGGCAATTTTATCGTGAGTCGAAAATTTTCTTTTAAACTCAACTTGTATGTTCTCACCTTCTTCAATAAGGTTTAATAATTCTCGGTATCGCATAATGGAAGTGATTTATTTTAATCTTTAAAGATTAATTAAAATGTTTACGTGGATCCCAGAGAGGTTCAAGTTTCTTTTTCGGGTTTGTTCCAGCGGTTTTATCAGGATCTACTATTTCATTATTTGGGTTAGTATTTGCATCTTCATCAATTTTTGTGTTTGCTACAATACCCCCAAATACCTGCGTAACCATGTTTACAGAATCTTCCTCAGTGTTTACTGCAACTACTGTAGAATCTAGTTCGATTTTCTTTAAAGCACTTAAGCTGTCATCAATTGCTTTTTGAATTCTTACTTTTTCCTGTTTATATGCGGTAACTTTTTTAGAAATATTTTTTACATAAACACTTTTTGGATACTTTGCTATTAAAGTATCATAAACAGAAACTGCTGAATCGGGCATAAACAAATCATTTTCCAGTATCCAGCCAGAAGTGTATAGAGCCTGAGGAGCAATAGTTGATTTTGGATACTCACGGTAAATATTAAAAAATTTGTTCATTGACTGAGAGTAATTACCCGAGAGCATTAAATCTTCTGCAGATGCATACTGATCTTTTGCCGGATCAAAATTTAAATCAATCAGCGGCTTATTTAGTTTATCCGCTGCAGCATTAACAATCGATCTGTTTTTATAATCGTCATAAATTATTTCGAACAAGCTATCAGCTTTTTGTTTTTCATCAATAGTTAGATAGTAACTGCCAAGTGCATACAATGTATTTGGATAATATACTGGCGAGTTATAATCATTCAATATCTTTTTATAAAGATAATATGATGAATCCGGCACATCCAAATCTGTTAAGAATAAATTTCCTAACTCAAGCGTATTTTTTGCAAGTATTGTCTTTGCAGAATCGACGGTTATCTTAAGTTTTTGCGGCGGGTTCTTCTTAAACTTAACACTATCAAGTTTGATTGTGGACTGTTGATTGTTAAGAATATTTTTCGGGTTTTTAGGATCCTTAAGTTCTGCAAGATGTTTTTGCTTTAAAGAATCCAACATTCGGTTTTTAAGCCCGACTGTATCAGCGGGATTGTAAAGTCCAATATTAATTAAGCTGTCTATTTTAACCAGACTATCCCGGACAAAAATTGAGTCCTTTATAAAAGTAGAATCTTTAAGATTAGGATTCTTATTAAACATTGTATCAACACCCTTCCAAATATCCTGCAACTCTTTCTTAGCAAGATAATCTTCCAGTAGTTTTAACGAGTCGGCGACATATATTGACGAATCCTCTGCAAATATTTCAGGATTCTGTGTATAGTAAAGTTGCCTATCGAACCGATTAATATCTTTTCTTAGCTTGGAATATTTTGCAAATAGGAGGTTATTACTTTTCGCTTTATCAAGATATTCTTTAGGTGGATTTGAAACTGCTGATTTAGAAAAATAATATCCGGCGCTATCATACTTTAAAAATCTGGTTCTATACAACTCACCCATTTCAAAATTTGATGCGGAAGAGAACGGCGTGTTTTTATAAGTTGTATCTACCAGGCGAAATTGGCCAAGAGCCTCATCATACTTACCTAACTCAACAAGTGTTTTTCCTATTTCAAAATCAATCTCATTATATGAAGCTAAAAACTTATCTTCAGTTCTGATATCCTCAAAAAGTTCTAATGCGTTTTCAGTTTGCCCGGCAGTACGCAAGGCAACAGCATATTTAATTGTGGCAATTATCTCAAGATCAAAATCAGGTTCATTATCAAAAACTTTTTCATAAGCCAATATTGCATTATCATTTTCCCCGATTAAAGTGTAAAGTTTGCCTAACTCATAATAAATCTGTGCCCTAACTACACCATCATCATAAACATCAGCAAACTCATTTGCCAGGGTGATTGCATCAGAATAGTTTTCTGCTTTAATCCGATATTTTATTTCCTGAACATATGAATCTTTTACTATAGCCTCATATTCTTCATCAATAGCTTTAATCCGCACTTCTTTAATAACTCTTAGTGCCTCTGTAAAATCTCTTAATTCAAACGAATTTTTTGCAATCCATAAATTAGCTTCTGTTATTATTTCATCATCATCAATATCAGTTGCTATAAGTTCTTCAAATTTTCTTTTTGATTTTTGATAATTGCCTTGATAATAAAATGATTTACCGAGCATTATCAAGGCTTCATCAACATAAGATGATGTGGCGTTGAATTGCAATATTTTAGAACTTTTTTCTACAACTTTAACTAATGAGGTTTTGGCATTACCCGGAATTACTAAGGGCTCAGTAGCAAAAAGATCACGTTTCTGAGCGAGGATTTCCAGTTCGGCATCCTCATATAAGCTTGCTGTATTATAGTAGAGATTAAAGTAAGTTGTAAAGTCATTCCAGACAGAGCATCCGCTTATTCCAAGCAGAAATAATGATATTGCGATAAGCTTGATGGTTTTGTTTCTAAAATTCATAACATAAGCTATTAAACCTTAGGAAAAAGAAAAAGGCATTTTTTTTCCGAGTAGATAAAATGTAAAATAAAGCATGTAATGGCTTACCTAAAGGCATAATAATCAATTTATAAAAGGCGATCATACAAGCGGACATAAAATCTGACGATTTTCAATTTATAATCTTTGTGAAATATTATTTTTTAATATGCGCCAGTTCATTACCAATTTTTAATCTAACTAATCCTTCGGATGTTCCAATCCAAAGATTAATTCCATCAAAGTAGAGAGCCTGGATGTTTGAAGTAGAAAGATTTAACTCGTTAAGATCAACAGGTATAACTTTTTTTGTTACACGGTTAATTAAATATAAACCTTTGCCGTATTCTGATTTATCATTTTTCTTGAATTCATAAACGCCCGCCCAAATGTAATTGCCTGTTCTTGCTAAACAGTAAACACCGTTTCCACCAAGTCCGTTAGCTTTAGAAATTCTATCCCATTTAAGTTTTCTATCCCAAACGTAAATGCCGCCAAGATTATATTCCGGCTGCTCATTAGTTATAAACTCATCCGTACCGAACCATATCTCTTTATTTGCAAAAATAAAATCAGAAACTGAAATCGATTTTCCTTCCTGATTAAAATATCTACCGCTATTTTTAAAATAATTCCAGGCTGTCTGATCATCAATTTTTTTCCTTGAATTGTATTTATGAACACCAGACTCTGCTCCAAACCAAACAGTACTGTCGCCATCAAATGCTATAGTATTAAAGTTATTAGTCTTCTCGTCTTTATTAATTACACGATTGTAGTCTGTAAATCTATTTGTTTTAACATCAAAGACTGTAACGTTTCTAAATCTGCCTATCCACAATCTATTTTTCTTTTCATCAAAACGTAAACTTCTAATCCAGTTGCCAAATTCACCGCCTTGAGCAAATTTTCTTTTTGTCCACTTCTTAGTTTTTTGGGAATAGATAAACAGTCCCTCACTAGCACCCGCCCAAACAAAATCTTTATTTGCTGCGACACAATGGAAAAGATCATTTTCCAGATTACCACTTTTAGTAGAAAAGTTTATCCACTTACCATCTTTCATCGAGTATTGGTAAACGCCCTGCCCATAAGTTGCTACCCAGATGGAAGTTCCTTCCTGTTTAATGTCTGTAATACGCGCACCTTCAAGAAAAAGCTGAGATTCGATTTGTGCATTAGCAATTGATGAGATTAAAAGCAGAAAACAAATAACATATTTTATTTTTGAAAACATTATAACCGCAGTTTTTTTTTAAGAATGTTTGTAGATAAAGATTCAGAAACTCAATACTATGCAATCCTCTTATTTTCTATAGATGATTGCTCTATCTCTTCAAAATCAGAATTAAAATGTTCTTTAAATCCATTAAGAATTGCTATACTTAATTTAGCATAGTCAACATCAACATTCAGTGCAGATTTTAAGTCTATGGTTGTGGATGAAATTTCATTTAACATTTCATCTCTTTTTTTGTCATTAACATTAAGATAATTAACTATTCTTTTATGATACTCACCGCAAAGAATAGAACCATGTTGTAATATTACACTACCTAATTTTCTTTGAGCACTGCCAACTAATTTTTTGCCGCTGTAGTTTAATTCACTTTTTGCAGAAACAGCAAAGCAGATTGCGCTTATCTCAGATTTATAAAACTCTTTAAAATCCGGTTGAGCATGTTCTAAATCAATTGCATTTAATCTTGCGTCAAATTTGATAAGACCTTTGCGCAAAGCAAGATTTATTTCGTTATAAATATTTTTTGCAGAAGTTGTTGGCTCAATTGGATAAATAACAGAATAAGTAAGTTCTTGCGAATGAAGAATCGCTCTTCCGCCTGTTGGTCTTTTTACAACATCAATTTGATGATACCTTGTTTTTGAAATATCTATATCTTCTAAAGATTGATTAGCCCCAAGTGAAATACAATAAGGATTCCATCTATACAATCTTAAAACTGCATTACCCTGCACAAAGTTTTCAGCAAGGAATACATCAAAATCCATATTAAATTTTCCACTATTAACTCCGGAGTTTAGAAATTCCCATTTCATCTACCAATAATTCCACGCTTGCTTTTACGGATAAATGAAATTATATCCTGAACTTGCTGATTGCCTCCAAGCTCCGCTTCAATTTTAATCAATGCCTGTGATACATTAAGTCCCGCGTTGTAAAGCATATCATAAGCCTTTTTAATGATCTCGATATCTTCTTTGCTGAAGCCTCGTCTACGCAATCCAACTTTGTTTAATCCTTCATACATAATCGGAAATCTACCGCTTAGAACAAACGGAGGTACGTCTTTAAGCACAGCGGTATTCGCACCAATCATACAATGTTTTCCAACACTGCTGAACTGATGAACTCCGCTCATTCCGCCAATGATCACCCAGTCTTCAATTTGAACGTGTCCCGCTATTGTAACACCATTTGAGAATATTACATTATCTCCCACAATACAATCATGTGCAACATGAGAATAAGCCATAAGAAGGCAATTTTTACCAACTCTAGAAAAACCCGTTTCTTTTGTACCTCTGTGCAATGTAACAAATTCATGAATCACGGTATCATCACCCACAAAAAACTGAGTGGGTTCATTTCCAAATTTAAGATCCTGAGGTCTGTGTGCAATTGAGGCAGCCTGCTTAATCTTAACACGATTACCAATTCGTGCACCATCATACAAAACAGCACTTGGTCCAATTTGACAATCATTTCCAATCTCAACATCATCTTCGATAATTACAAAAGGAGCAATAACATTGTTATCTCCAATTTTTGCTTTACTGCTTACAATAGCAGTAGTATGTATTGTATTCATAATTATTCTTGAACTTTCTTTGGTCTATCAACAATACCGGCCATAAATTCTGCTTCAGCAACAAGAACATTTTCAACATAAACTTTTCCAGCCATAGTGAATGTACTGGATTTCTTTTGCAGCAATTCAACTTCCAGAAAAAGTTGATCACCAGGGACAACAGTTTTTCTGAACTTTGCTTTGTCAATTTTCATAAAGTAAACAAGTTTCTCTTCAAAATTAGGTAATGAGTTTAGAAGAAGTATTCCGCCTGTTTGAGCCATCGCTTCGATTAACAAAACACCTGGCATAACAGGTTGTCCCGGAAAATGTCCTGTAAAAAATGGTTCATTAATTGTAACACACTTTATCCCAATTACTTTCTTTTCAACTTCAAGATGGATTATTTTATCAACAAGAAGAAATGGATAACGGTGAGGAAGTATTCTTTCTATTGCATTTATATCAAATACAACTCCCTCTTTTTTTACGAACTGAAATTTCTTAACAAGCTTTTTTTGCTGATAAAGTTTTCTAATTTGCTTAGCAAACTCAACGTTGGCTTTATGTCCGGGTCTTGCAGCAAGTATCTGGGCTTTAATCGGTACACCAATCAGTGCAAGATCACCGATCAAATCGAGAAGTTTATGTCTTACGGGTTCATTTCTGTACCTTAATTTTTTATTGTTTAGAATTCCATCTTCCCCAAGCACAAATTTTTCCTTTAAACCAATCCTGATTCCCAAATTATCTAGCTCATCTTGCTTAAGTTGATGATCAACAATTACAACTGCGTTATCAAGATCTGCCCCTTTAATTAAACCCTGGTCAGCTAAATCTTCAACTTCACTTAAAAAGCAAAAAGTTCTTGCAGAAGCAAACTCATTTACAAACTCTTTATCAAGATCAAACATACCTGTATGCTGGCTGCCAAGTGCAGGATTTTGATAATCAACCATTACTGTAAGTCTGTATTTATCTAATGGAAGTGCAACGATATCAACTTGTCTAGCTTCATCTGAGTAAGTTACAGTCTCATCAATTATCAGATAATCTTTGGGCGCATCTTGTTTCTCTATACCTGCTTCTAATAAAGCATTTACATAAGCAATAGAACTTCCATCTCCAATCGGGGGTTCAATACCATCTAATTCTACATTAATATTATCGATTTGCAAACCCGCGATGGCTGCAAGAACGTGTTCAACGGTGTAAACTTTCGCTTCACCAATCCCAATTGTTGTGCCGCGGGAAACATCGATAACATTATCTGCTAATGCGGGAATTTCAGGATTGCCGCCAAGATCAACTCTAATAAATTTAATACCTGAATTTATTGGTGCAGGTTTAAATGTCATCGTACATTGCGTGCCTGTATGAAGTCCTATTCCGCTTAATGTTGTAGGTTTAGATATGGTTCTTTGAAGTTCTATCATAATTGTTCCATTTTTTTAGAATATTGATAAAAAAAATAGCAAGATGATGGACTAAATACAATCGAAGGAATGTGATTAAAGATGAGAGGACTGTCAAAAGAACTCAAGTTACTCTTAAATTTTCTTTTATTTTTTTTAATTCACTTTCAAGTTCAGATATTTTTTTTGCATACTCAGGTAAACTATGGATATGAGCATTAATCTTTTGCGCAATTTTCATTTCGCGTGCAGGTGAACCCATATAATAACCTGGTTTCAAAATTGATTTTGAGACACCTGATTGTGCTGTGATAACAACACTATCACCAAGTTCAATATGTCCAACTAATCCAGCCTGACCGGCAAGAATACAATTCTTTCCAATTTTTGTACTTCCGGAAATTCCTGTCTGAGCAGAAATAACAGTGTCTTCACCAAGTATTACATTATGAGCAATCTGAACAAGATTATCTATTTTACATCCACGTTTAATAATTGTTGAGCCCATTGCAGCGCGATCAATCGAAACATTAGAACCAATTTCAACATCATCTTCAATAACTACATTACCAATTTGTGGAATTTTTTCATACTCGCCTTTATCATTTGGAGTATATCCAAATCCATCGCTGCCAACAACGGTGCCCGAATGAATTATTACATTGCTGCCAAGCAGACAGTTTTCTCGGATGCTAACATTTGCATGGATAAGGCAATCGTTTCCCAGTGAAACATTTTCTGAAATTACGGTGTTATGAAAAATTTTTGTGTTTGTTCCAATTTTGCATCCTGCAGAAATAACAACATTTTTTCCAATAGCAGCATTTTTTGCAAGTTTTGCTGTTGGGTGAATAAATGATGAAGGATCAATTCCACTAAGAGAAAAATCAGGAGTGAAATATTTTTTCAGAATTGTGAAAAAAGATTTTTCAGGAGATTCAACTTCTATATAAGTAATATCATTTCTTGTTTTGGAAAATCCTGTCTTTACAATTATTGCAGAAGCTTTTGTAGTGGTAAAATATTTTTCAAAAGCTGGAAGATAAAGAAAAGTCAAATCCCCAGATTTTGCATCTTCAATTTTGGAAACACTATTAATATCAAGATTCGCTTCGCCGGATACAGTACCATTAACTAAAGAAGCTATTTCCCGGATATTAATCTTCATCTCATAATACTTATTTAAGTTTAAGTTTTTCCAGAACCTGAGCAGTTAAATCATATTTCTCTTTAGCAAAAAGAATCATGATATCACCGCTTCTATCAAAAACATAATCATAGTCTTCTGCTTCGGCAATTTCCTTTAGCGCACCAAAAATTTTATTCTGAACAGGTTTCATCAACTCATCCTGTTTTTGAAACAACTCACCATTAGTACCAAATTTCTTTTCTCGATACTGAGCGATTTGAGTTTCTAACTGAACAAGCGCTGCTTCAGTTTCAGCCCTAGTTTGATCTGTCATAATAAGTTTTCTTTTCTCGTAATCATCATACTTCGCTTTCCAGTCAGCCTCAAGTTTGTTAAGCTCGGTTTGCCATTCCTGAATTGATGCATCAAGTTTTTGTCTTGCATCCAGCACGTCTGGAAGATTATCCATAATTGCATCAGAATCAATATAGCCAATTTTAAGTTGTGCAAAAGAAATTGCAGATGAGATTATTAGAAATGAAATAACAAGTAACTTTTTCATTGAAGATCCTATTGTTTGATTTTAATTAATCAAAAAATGATAAATAAAAAAATAAAAATCTCCCCAAAAATACATGGGGAGAATTGAGCAAATTTAAAAACTATTTAGTTCCCTCTTTTTAAGCGATCCAAAACTTTGAATGTGATATCAAAAGATGAATCAGCATAAAGAAGAATTATATCTCCGCTTTTATCAAATACAAATTGCATGTTTTCTTCTTTAGAAACTTTTTCGATAGATGCATATATTTTTGCTTTGATTGGAGCAAAAAGTTCTTCTTGTTTCTTATATATTTCACCAGTGCCCTGTGTAAACTTTGCTCTTCTGAATTCCATAATATCCTGTTCCATCTTAACAATTTTCTGCTGGGATTCAGTTTTTTTAGCTTCATTCATAGTTTCTGCTTGCTTTTGATAATCAGTGATTGATTGCTGATAAGCCAATGTCATTGAATCCAACTGAGCTGACCATTTATTTGTAAGTGCATCGAGATCACCCTGAGCTTTAATTGATTCTGAGAACTGGGTTAAGATTACCTCTGAATCAACATAACCAATTTTTAGTTGTGTCTGTGCAAATGAACTAAAGCCCAACACTAAAAATGATAACACTAAAATATAACTTTTCACTATTTTCCTCGTTCTTTATTATTGTACAAATTATTTAAAAACCTTTACCAAACTGAAAGTGAAATAACCACTCGGGGTCTTTACCATCAGTCATCTTTCGATCAAAACCATAACCAAGATCAAATCCTATCAAACCAATAGGATTTATTAATAACCTAGCTCCAAACCCTACTGATCTTCGAAGATCAAAAATATCTGTTTTTTGAAAATTTTCAAAGACATTACCTGCTTCTGCAAACATTAATAAGTACAGAGGAATTGGTTCTAAAGTAACAGCCACTCTAAATTCTGCACCAAATTTAGCCATAACTTTACCACCGAGAACAAAACCGTTAGTTGGATTTTTAGGACCAACAGTTCTATCATCATAACCTCTTAGTGAAGTTGTTGCAATAATTAAACCATTGCCGCCCATATAGAACAACTCAAAAGGTTGAATGTTAGTACCCTGCACTATTTCATCCAAATATCCAACATTAGCCATTGTATAAAGAGCAATTCTATTTGAGTTAAACAATCTTCTGTACCATTCTGTCAGAAAGTTCATTTTCAGATAATCAACATCACCTGGCAAAAATTTACCACCGGAAAGTTCAACATCTAACTGTAAAGAAGTACCGTTTGATGGAAAAATTGGATTGTCTATATTTTTTCTTGATATCAGCGCTCCCACAGAAAACTGATTGAATAATCCTTCTTTATAGTAGTTCTGTCCTTCAATAACATTATTGTATTGATATCTAAACCTACCCTGAACATAAAAGAAATCATCGGGCCATTTTAACCTGCGCCCAACTCTTATTGTAGCACCTGATTGGCGGAGATCATAAACATATTGCTGGCGTGTATCAAATACTTCAACTCCAACCGAGGTAGGAGTATCAAACATCCACGGTTCTGTAAAACCTAAAGTAAAAGTTCTGTATAAACTTCCAACACCAAACTGCCAGTTGAAACTTAAAACCTGTCCGGCACCAAGTCTGAATGGTTCAGCAATTGAAAAGTTTGTTAAAGTAACGCCAACCGCACCGCTAAATCCAAAACTACCGCTATATCCAACTGAGGCATTAAGATAATCGCTGGATTTTTCTGAAACTTTAAACCCAATATCTACAGTACTGTCACTGGAAAGTTTGGTGGTTATTCCCTCGGGACCATATAATTGTTCAACATTAAAGTACTGCAGATTTGCAAGATTCTGTACACTACGAAATAATAAACCTCTGTTAAAAAAATCACCAGGCACAGCATACAGCTCTCTTCGGATTACTTTTTCTTTGGTTTTATCATTACCAGTAATATCTACTCTGCCAACTCTAAACTGATTTCTTTCTTCCACTCTAATTGTAACATCAATTGAATCTTCTCCAATCCTTGTTTCTTTTGTTTGAAGATTAAAGGTGAGATATCCGTTATCAAGGTATAATGCAGATACATCATCCTGTTTTTCGTTTCCGCGCAAATTTTGTTCAAACTTTTCAAGATCATAAACATCACCGGGGGCAAAATCTAATCGTTCGTTTAATGCATAAGCAGGATAAACTGTGTTCCCTTCCCACTTTATATTTCTTATTTTGTACTGAGGTCCCTCAAATACATCCATAACAATTTTGATATTTTTTTTATCATCAGAATAGATTAAAGAATCCGATATAATTTCAGCATCACGGTAACCGTTTTTTTTGTAGAAATTTACGATTAACTCTTTATCTTTTTCATAATCCTTCGGATCAAATTTTCCACCTCCCCAAAATTTCCACCACACAGTTTCAGATGTTTCATCCATCTCACTTTTTAAATCATCATCATCAAAGGCTTCATTATTATTAAATGAAATTTGTCTAACGCTAACTTCATTACCTTCTTCAATTACAAATTTTAGAAGCAGTCTTTCTTTTATTTTATTAATAAGGTTTGATGATTTTGCTTCAGATCCACTATACTCAACTTCATATTCATCAGCAAGATCATTTGTGTTTTGCCATCTTACAAAAACATCTTCATCAAGCGTATCCGCAGTAAAGTATTTATAATATTTGGCTGTAATTATGGTGTTATAATATCCTTCTTCTTCGTAAAGTCCGTTTATTTTCTGAATAATTTTTGAAACGTCTTGCGGTTTTAAAATAGAGCCTCGCAGAAAAGTTATTTTCTTTTCTATATCATCAGAATCCACTTCATCATTACCTTCAATAACAACCTTTTCAAGTCTTGGATATTCCTGAACTTTTATGAGAAGAAAAACACCGTCGCTTAATTCTTTATCGATAACAATCTGAACATCAGAAAATATATTTAATGCCCAAAGATTTTTTATCGCATTAATTGTTTTGTCACCAGGAACTTGTATTTCATCTCCAACTTTTAATCCGGTTGAAACTATGATTGTATTGGCGTCAGAAGATTTATTACCATCAACGGTAATTCCAAGTATTTTATATGTTGTTCTCTGCTGGGAAAAGACTGCAGAAGAAATAATCAGAATAAAAAACACCAAAAAATATTTAGGCAATCTCATTGGGGAGGAAATGAACATTCTCCGGACCTTCTTCCTTTTCATTCTTTGTTATTTGCTCACTTACTTTACCGAATCTTCTTTCTCTTTTTTGAAATATTTTAATAGCATCATATAAATCAAATTTAGAAAAATCCGGCCAAAGAGTTTCTGTAATTATAAATTCAGAATAAGCAATTTGCCAGAGCAAAAAATTACTCACCCTAAATTCTCCACTAGTTCTTATTACCAAATCAGGATCAGGAATGTCTTTTGTTGTAAGAAATGATGATACAATTTTTTCATCTATGTCTTCACTTTTAATTTTTCCCTGAACTGCGGAATCTGTAATCTGCTTTATTGCTTCAAGTAATTCCCATCTTCCGCTGTAACTTAAAGCCAGATTTAGTACCATTTTTTTATTGTTTTTAGTTCTTTCGATATCAAATTCTAATTGCTTCCTCACGGCTGCTGGCAAAGCATCGATATTTCCTATTGTAGTAAGACGGATATCATTATCATTAAGTTCATTTACACGATCGCGCAAACTATTTAAAAGAAGCCTCATTAGCGTTGAAACTTCATCTTTTGGTCGCTTCCAGTTTTCTGTGGAAAAAGTGTAAAGGGTAAGAAACTTAACTCCAATTTCAGCACAGGCTTCAACTATTTCTTTAACAGTATCAACACCTCGTTTATGACCAGCAACTCTTGGCAAACCTCTTTTTTTTGCCCAACGTCCGTTACCATCCATAATAATGGCGATGTGTTTAGGAATTTCACCCGATTTTTTTAATAGTTCTTCTACCTGCTCATCGGATGCGGAGCTTCTTTTCTTCAAAATCCATTCCTGTTATTGATTTAGCGTGTAAAGTTAAATTTAGCGTGCATGAATGTCAAGGTAACTAAATCTTGCTAAATTAGTTTAAATGTTGTAAGGTAAGGCAAATTTGGGCGGGAGGTTGTCTCAAAAGTCTTAAACACAAGGTAGCCGCAACTTTCAAGTTGCGCATTTATTATATTTTCGCAAGCTGAAGCTTGCGGCTACCCTCATAAATTGACTTTTGAGACAGCCTCGTCTGACTTTACGAGAATAGAACTTTTTCTGATCTGTTTTGCTTTTGGATTATGAGTTCAGGTTTTTCGGTAATCTGAAATAGTTTAATATTTTTCTTTGTTTCAGGATCAAGTTCATCTAAAAGTGCTTTAGCATATTTTAGATTTAACAAAGATACACCAACAAATAATTGTACTTTTTTATTTGATCCTCTTTTTTGCCTTTGTGCTAAATATGACAATTTATTTTTTATAAATGATGCATCTTTAAAATCCTGATCGCCTAAGGTTATTCCGATTGCAAAATTGTCTTTCTGTTTTGCTATCACATCTATTTCAAATCCGCCAATGTTAGAAGGCTCTGGAAGATACGTGCCAAATTTTCTGAATAAAGTTAGATATCCTTTTTTCCAGAATTCTTCTATCAGCAAATCTACATCTCTTCTTCTATCTGTGTTCATAATATCACCTCTTTACGATGCAAGTGGAATGATTGGTATAATAGGAGAAAATCTTTTTTTCTCAAGTACTTTAATGTTTGCAATTTTATTATAATTGAATTTTTTAATTTCACTTGATTGATAGATTTTTCCATAAATTACTTTTGAGCCGCTTCTTTCCATCGTTATATAATATGGCTCAATCAATACCTCGTTTAGTCCATATAAAAATCTCAAACGATTTCTATTCTTAATAGCTGTTTCAAATATTTCTGTTTTCACATCATGCTCCTTTTTAATTTAACCATCTTACTACGCCAGTAACTTTACCAACAATTGAAAACTCATTTTTATTTTTAATAACAATTGGTTCATACATTTTATTCTGTGGGATTAATTTTATCTGCTGATTTTTATTTTCATAAATTTTTACAGTCACTTCATCATCAATACGAGCAACAATTATATCGCCGCTAACTGCATTTGCTTTAGGTGAAATTATCACCAAATCACCTTCAAAAATTCCAGCCTCAATCATGCTATCACCTTTAACTTTAAGTGCAAAAGATCCATTATCTTTCTTAATGAAGCTTGGATCTATCACAATCGATCCTTCGATATTTTCTTCTGCAGTTATTGGTGAACCGGCAGCAACTCTACCTACTATCGGAATTTTACTGATATTATTTATTTCATTTAAGTTTATTGCAGCTGTGGATTCAAATTCATCACGAGTAATTGTGATTCCACGGCTTGCATTACTGAGAATATTCAGATATCCTTTTTTAGTTAGAGCTTCCAAATGTCTTTTAACACCAAAAGTTGATGAAATATCAAATCGTTTTCCAATTTCTCTGAGAGTCGGCGGGTAACCATTCAACTGCAAAAACTGCTGAATAAAGTTTAGTATTTCTTCCTGTCGATCCGTTAATTGTTTTTTTTCCATTTTGATCACTTTTAGTATTTATTAAGTAGTGCTCATTTGTTCACCTCAAATATAGTGTACAAGTGTTCACGTGTCAAGAGTAGATATAAAAAAATTTTAATTTATTTTAGACTTAAAATTGGTAGGCAGGGTCTAGTAAAAAGAAGAGTTTTTGTCCGATATGATTAATATTCATTATTCCTTTGAAAGATTCTTCACCGGGACCAAAAGCAAATATTCCAACAGGCGATGGTGTATGATTTCCTGAAGTATATGATAACTCTAAATCGCTTCCATCAAGATTGCCTTTCGTGATTGACATTCCTCCGGTTTCGTGATCAGAAGTAATTAAAACTAATGTATTGCCATCTTTCTTTGCAAAATTTAAAGCTTCCGTTACAGCGGAAGAAAAGTCTTTCATCTCGTCAATCAACTCTTTTAATTTATGATCGTGTCCAGCCCAATCAATTTGAGAACCTTCAACCATTAGTATGAATCCGTCTTTATCATTCTTTAAATGATTTAGAGCTGTTTTTGTTAAATCCCCAAGAGAATAATTTCTTTTTGAAGATTCTGGCAGTCCATCCAATTCAAAAAGTGCATAAAGTTTTGTAATAGATTTTGGTAATGATTTTAGTTCAGAGTAATTTTTTGGCAGGCTGTAATTTTTAGAATTTAATCTCTCCAAAAGATTTCTGTTATCTTCTCTTTCACCCGATAAACTTTTTGGTAAAAAATATTTTAATCCGCCTCCAATAATTACATCAAAATTTTGTTCAACCATTTGAGAAGCGATTAGTGTTTGATCATATCTACTAATAGAGTGTGCTAAAAATGCACCCGGAGTTGCATGGGCAACAGATGCAGTAACAACTACTCCTGTTGATAATCCAAGTTTTTCAGCATGCTCAAAAATTGTATACAGCGATTGCCCAAGTGTATCAACTGAAACATATTTATTCTTTGTCAGATATCCAGTTGCAATCGCAGTTGCACCAGCGGCAGAATCAGTAATTAGCTTATCTGCAGAACAAGTGATTGATAATCCGATAGTTTTAAATTCTTTAAAGGGTGAGTTTGGATCTTTTAATAAAGAGGCACCAACATAGTTGATGCCCATTCCATCTCCGATTAGGATGATAATATTTTTAGGTTTTGCGTTCTGTGCATTTAATAGGTTAAAAGCTGCAAGACAAAATATAACAACAAAACGTAATTTCATTATTCTACTTCAACAGCCTTTTTTTCTACTTTGAACAACCAATTATGTTTATCTGGTTTTTCATTATAATGAATCGAAGTAAGCTCCTGGAACAACTTCAGATCTAATTCGCCGGGTTGACCATTATTTAATACCATATTTTTGTCTTTATATGTGAGCCAGCCGATAGAAGAAATTATTGCGGCAGTACCAGTACCAAATAATCCAACGAGATTTCCTTTATCATAAGCTGATATTACTTCATCAATTGAAATGGCTCTTTCAGTAACATTCATTCCCCATTCTTTAAGTATTTGGATTACCGACCTTCTTGTAACACCAGGTAGGATTGATCCGTTTAATTTTGGAGTGGTGATTTCATCTTTAAATTGAACGAAAATATTCATAGTCCCGACTTCTTCTAAATATTTTTGCTCAACACCATCAAGCCAGAGAACCTGTGTAAACCCTTTTTTACTTGCTTCCTGTGCTGCTAACAAACTTGCTGCATAATTTGCAGAAGTTTTACATTCGCCTAAACCTTTTCTAACAGCACGAACATAATCATCCTGTACTAATATTTTTACTGGTTTGAATCCTTCCGGATAGTAAGGGCCAACCGGGGAAAGTAAAAAAACTAATTTGTAATCAAATGAAGGTCTCACTCCCAGAGCAGGATCAGTACCAAACATAAACGGCCTAATGTAAAGTGATTCGCCTCTATTGGTAGGAATCCAATCGCTTTCAATAGCAACCAGTTCTTTTAATGCTTCAAGAGCAAAATCCACATCTACTTCGGGCATACAAATTCGTTTAGCAGAATTATTTAATCTTTCTATATGAACATCTGGACGAAAAATTACAACTTCATCATTTACGGTTTTAAAAGCTTTAAGTCCTTCAAAAATAGATTGACCATAATGAATAACTGACATTGCAGGATGCATTTGAAGATTTTCAAGCGGCTTTATAGTTGGATTGTGCCAGCCTTTATCTTTAGCGTAATCCATTTCAAAAATGTGATCGGTAAATATTTGTCCGAATCCTAAATTTTTTGGAAGAACAATTTTTTCGGTTCTTTCCTTAATGATGTATTTAATTTGTTCCATTTTTCTTTCCTTCCTTTTTATTGAAGGTAGTTCTGATTTTAAATTATTTGAATAGTAATATATATTTTATAAAGTAAGAAGCAATTTTAATTTGATGTAAACCATATTATTTACATTTAAAAGATCAGCATCCAGAGAACATAATCCAATATTAAAATTAATGCAGCAGAAAGAACAAAAGATCTAATGGTTGATAAACCAACACCTTCTGCGCCGCCTTCCGTTCTAAATCCAATATGACAACCTAATAAGGATGTAACTCCCCCAAAGAAAATTGTTTTAACTAAACCTGAAATCAAATCTGCCATATCAAAAAATCTGCTTACGGAGTTAAAGAAAACAGCGAATGAAACTCCAAGAAAATAATTAGATACTAAATAAGCCCCAAAAACTGCGATAGTATTTGCAAAGATTACAAGTATCGGCATCATAATTATTGCAGCTAAAAACCTTGGCATTGCTAAATATCTAACAGGACTAATAGCCATTGTTTCAAGTGCATCAATTTGTTCGGTTACTTTCATAGTACCTAGTTCCGCTGCAATTGATGCGCCTACTCTGCCCGCAATCACTATGCCGGTTAAAACCGGCCCAAGTTCTGTTATAATTGCACGAGTTGTTGCGCCGCCTAAAAACGAAAGAGGAGCAATTCCTTTTAATTGATAAGCAGCCTGCCATGCAGAAACCGCACCAGTAAAAACAGCAATAATCAGAACAAGTGGAAGTGAATTTACACCAATATGTTCCATCTGAAAAAGAATAAGCTTTTTACTTTTTGGTACTTGAGGAAGATTTTTAATGATGCCCAAGAATAGATTAGAGATTTGCCCAAATTCCTGTAGGAAGGCTAATGTTCTATTTCCAAGTTTTTGAAATGCTGTTGATATCAAAACAAATAGTCTAATTAATGATGTACAAACTTAAAGAAAAAAGCAGGAAAAATTGTTTTTACTGATTATAAAATTATTATGGATATTGATTAAAGGATTCATGGATTTAATCTTTATATCAATACATTTATTCAAAACGAGACAGCACCAAGGTTTTTAGTTGTAATTTTACTATCGAATTGTTGTAATTTTTAACTTAAAACAATACTAATATGGCACTATAGTTATTATCACAATAAGCGATTTTAACAGGAAAAAATATATCCTGTATAAATAAATATAACTTTTTAGATGTTTAGAAATTTTTTATAAAAAGTAATTTTATAATAATTGGAACCAAATACTTTAAATCTAATTGATAGCGCCCCTATCGCAATTCTTACTTTTAACAGGAATGGCGAAATTGATTACGCCAATAAATCGTTTGCCGATTTGGAATTGCTGTATGGATTTGAGTATCCCGCCAATTTGATAAGCTCAAAAATTTTTGGAAAAGAACTATTTCCAAAGTTTACTATCACTAACGAACTGAACGATATTTTATCAGGACTTTCGTTTGAGAAAGAATTAAACTTTGTAGAAACAAAGACAAAAGGGTTAATTCACTTAATTATAAAAGGCGCGCCCATTTTTGATGGCAACGAAATTATCGGCGGAATTATAATAATTGAAGATTTGAAGATTCTGACCAAAACAAAAAAAGAAGCTGCAATAAGAAATGATTTTATAGAAAATGCAATTCATAACGTTTCTGATTTTTTTCTTGTCGTTGATCGGATGGAACGAATCCAGTTCTTTTCAAAAAATATTTTACACTACATAAATGTTCCCGCAAATTTAATTCAAAGTATTTCTATAGGAAGTTTGTTTGATTCAGATACTTCAAAAATTGTTAAAGAGTATTTTGAATATGCTAAGAAAAACCGAACAGTAGTTACAGAAAAAATATCTTATGATGTTGGAGGGAACCGAAAAGTTTTTGAATGCCGATTTGTTCCACAGGAAAATTTTAGAAAAGAAATTAGTTTTGTTTACTTATTCTTTAAGGATATAACTGCTCAGGAAAGAGAAATTGATAATCTATACAAGGATGTTGGTAAACTTGAGTTCTATCAAACCATAACAAAGAAATCCAACGAAGCTGTTTTTGTTATTAATGATGACAATATAATTGAGTATTGGGATGATTGCGCTGAAATACTTTATGAGGTTTCTAAAGAAGAAGCACTAGGAGTTGCAGCACGCAATGTGGTTGGCATTCTTTCCGATAATTTTCTGAATTCACTAAAATCAAAACTAATTGATAAAGAAATTCATAAAATTATTTTATCATATTTTGATAGAAACAGAGAGAAAAAAACTTTCGAGACTTATTTTGCTTTTCTTGATGAAAAGAAAAAAAGCATCGTTGTTAAGAGCATTGATATAACAGATAAAATACATTTTGAAGAAGGATTAAAACTGTCATTAAAAGGATTGCGGGATATTATTTCAAAATCTCCTTTAATGATTTGTAATATTGATAAAGACGGACAGATATTATTCGTCAATTCTGCTTTTCAAAAATCACTTGGCTTTACTGAAGAGGAATTACTTTCAAAAGGTTTTTACAATCTAATTGAACCGTCTTATTTAGAAAATAATATTTTTGATTTGCAAAGTTTTATAGGCGATGAAGTTAAAAATTTAGATCTTCCTTTAAACAAAAAAAATAATTTCCCAGCATTATTCAATTGTACATTTCACACTTCTCGAGATAACGAAAACAAAATACAATTCTTTAGCTGCTTTCTTACTGAGTTACGCGAACACAAACAAAACACAGAAGAATCAAATCTATATCTATCACTTGTTAACTCAGCTTATGACGGCATAGCATTGGGCTGCGAAGGAAGAATTATTATTGCAAATAAATCTTTTGCAAAAATATTTGGCTATAACTCCAACACTGAATTAGTTAACAAGGAAATCATTGAGATTGCCTCAAACGATGATATATTAAAGGTAGCCGAGTATTTCAGATTACTTGAAAGGAAAAAAGAAGTTCCTACAAGATTTGATTTTCTTGGCAAGAAAAAAGATGGAAGCAGTATTCATACAGAACTTTCAATCGGATCTTTTGAATCTGATAATAAAATTTATATTGTAATGATTGCCCGTGATGTTACAGAAAGAATTCGTGCGCAGCGTGCAATACGGGAATCTGAAGAGAAATACAGAAACATAACAGAAAACATTGATGATTTTCTTTTTACATTTGAAAGAACCGGTTTAGCATTAAGACCAATTTTCTGCACTTCATCAATCCAAAAAGTAACTGGATACACACAAACGGAATTTTTAACTGATTCAAAATTATTTCTAAAAGCAATACATCCAAATGATTTTGTTTCAATAAAACCTAAACTAATTAATTTGATGAAAAGCCGCATTCAACTTTCGGGTGAGTTTGAATTCAGAATCATTAATAAACAAGGAAACATTGTTTGGGTTAGAGCAAAGATTAATCTTGTAAGATCAGTAACAGGAAGAATACAAAAAATATTCGGTCTTGTAAGCGATGTTTCATTCAGAAAACGTGCTGAAGAAGAGTTAAAAAAATCTACACAAAATCTTATTAAGCTTAACGAAACTAAAGATCGTTTTATCTCAATAATTTCTCACGATTTAAGAACTCCATTCAGTTCAATATTAGGATTTACAGATCTGCTTGCAAACGATGAGGAATTAACTGAAGATGAGCGAAAACAGTATATTAAGTATATTCAAGAATCTTCGCGCTCAATGCTTGCACTTGTAAATTCGCTTCTGGATTGGACTAGATTACAAACCGGTCGAATAAAATTCGAACCACAAAAAATTGATGTTTCAAAAGTTGTAATGGATTCAGCAAATGCTCTTTCGGGTGCTGCAATTCAAAAAGGGATAGAAGTTGTATCTTCAGTCAATCAATCACTTTATCTTTTTGTTGATAAAAATTTGATAACACAGGTATTTAATAATCTGATTTCGAATGCAATTAAGTTTACTAATAAAGACGGATTTATAAGAATCTCGAACGAAGCGGTTACCAATTCGCGTTTTGTAAAATTTAGTGTTAAGGATACAGGTGTTGGAATTAAAAAAGATGATCTTACAAAACTTTTTAGTGTCGATGCAAAGTTTACTTCCGAAGGTACGGCGGGAGAAAAAGGCAGCGGACTAGGGTTATCACTCGTAAAAGAAATTATAGAAAAACATGGGGGTACAATTTCAGTAGAAAGCGAATACGGAAAAGGAACTGATTTTATTTTCACTTTGCCCATCGCTTCTTCCAACATTCTAATTGTAGATGATAATAAAACCGATCGATTGCTTTATTCAAAGATCTTAAAAAATATTTCCCCGGAATATAATGTTGAGGTTGCTTCTGATGGAAAAGAAGCAATACAAAAAATATTATCATCACCACCAGCGCTTGTAATTACAGATCATGCAATGCCGGTTATGAATGGCTATGAATTTGTTATTGAGTTAAAGAAAATGGATATAAAAGGTAAGCCGCCTGTAATTATTCTAAGCAGCGATATTGATCGGGCTATAATTAATGATTACACAGAACTTGGAATTGAATTTGTTTTTCAAAAGCCAGTTAATATTAGCAGTTTTAAACTCGCTGTAGAAAAATCTCTCCAAAAAGGTTTAAGCGAGGATTAGTATTTATTAACCTTCGAGGTTGTAAAGCAGAAACCTCGAGGGTTACTTTTATATTTACTTTTTCTTCAACACCAATCCCGATGATGTTGGAATTGTAAGTTTACCACTAACAGTTTTCATGGGATTTGTTCCCGCTTTATCCGGATCAACCAAAACTTCCCACTTTCCTTTTGGCAGTTCACACACAACTTCTTTTAATGGATGTGCGTTAAAGAGAACAATAAAATCTTCATCTTCGTGTTTTAATTCGTATCCCAGAGCAAAATTATTATCCTTAACAGAAATAAATTTTACTTCATCATGTTCTGCTCTTCGGAATGATTGAAATTCTTTTCTAAGCTCTATCAATCCTTTATAATAATTCCATAAATCCTGATTCATCTTTGCGTGGTCATAATTAATATAATTCACTTCATTGTCTTTATCATAAGAGTTATGATCTAACATTCCACGATGAGGATCATTCTCATTATTTAGTGGAATAACTTTACTGCGGGCAAATTCCTGTCCGCTGTGTATCATTGTTATTCCGCGTGAGGTAAACAGGAACAATGCACCAAGCTTATTAAGTTTTAATTGTGTTGGTGTAAGTTTTACATTTTTATCAATATCTTTAATTAACTCATCAGGTTTTACATCACCAAGACCTATCCTAATAAAATCTCCGAAGGTATAACCATCATGAGACTCGAGATAATTAACAGAGTGATTTGATTTTTGAAATAAGCCGAGTGAATCCTTTGCAAGCGTTCCGGTTACATAGCTTTTAATTCTTTGCGGAGAATTATTTCCATACCAATTTCCAAAAATCCATCCGTGCCCGTTAACAGGATTTTCACCTTTAATTCCGTTTCTTATTTGATCATTCCATGATCCCCATCCACGTAAAGAAAATCCTGCAGGATCGTAACCACCACCCCAAGGCTCGCATACAAAAACTACATCAGGATTTACTTTTTTTGCTTCATAGATTATTGTCTCAATTGTTTCCCAATCCAATAACTTACCTAAATCAAATCTAAAACCATCAACGTGATATTCTTTCATCCAATAGAGAATACTTTCAACTATTAATCTTCGCATCAT
>JBBQSH010000041.1:0-22472 GCA_038214015.1 Ignavibacteriales bacterium
GCCATATTCCATGCATCGCTTATAGAACCAGCCATATTATATGGTTGAAATATAGCTTGATCATCATTAATACCATGAAAAGATGTTAATGGTAAATTTTTATGATCAGGTAAACTGTTTCCTTGAAATATTGAATTTTGTCCTGCTGATGGGACAGAAGGTCCATAGATTAACGAAAACCCAACAGTCGCCTGTGCTAATTGAGGGAAGTTAGAGTACTTATTTGCTTCTAGAACCCAGCAATAACCGACCTGAGCGACGGTATCAACTGCAGGAGGATTCAAGTCTGATACATAAAAATCTATATCAGTCCAAAATCCTACGAACGCAGAATCAATAACTGAATTACCTTTATTTATAATCGTGTATTCAAAGAATATTGTATTTGAAAAAATATCCTCATTATCCTTTTTATCACCTGCTCTTGCAAATGCTAATTGTTGAATTTCTATTGGAAGCAGATTAAGATTATTATTTGGTTGAAACCATTTCCAATAATTTAATGAGGTTGAATCGGCAGCATTAAAAGCTGTCCATAAAGTTTGATCACCTTTAATTAATGGATTTCCATTATTATCAACAGGAGCTCCTAAATCTATTGGCCAGTTATTATAATCCGGATTATTTTGATCATCACCTTTATTAATTTTATAAATTGTATATCTCACAGAATCTAAAGGATTATAAATCATTGCAGGCTGCCCGTTAATAATAGGACCTGGAGAAAAATGTGTATTCCACTCAGTAACACTCGCATGCTTTTCTCCATATATTTTTCCAAGAATCCACAAGCCTTGATCATATACTATCATTGTATTATTCACGTTTCTACCAGTTAAATAATCTCTGTACTGTAATTGATCCCAAAAAGTTTTCTCTGAATACTCTAAGCCTAATGTTCCTAAGTTACTTAGTGAAGATTTGATTTGGTTAATATCGATTTGTTTTATGTCTCGATGTCGATAGTGTGATTGGCTGAAGGATGAAGTGGCGAATAAAAGAAAGGCAAGTGTACATATTAGATTTTTCATTATTTCCCTTAAAAATCTACCTGATATTTTGTCGAAAACATACATAAACCAGAGCGAATTTGACTAAGAACTAATACATCAAACCCAAATTAAGAGTAATAAAAAATCCTTGTATTTCTGTTTTTTCATTTCCGTAAAGGCTTTCAACACTACCTTTTAGAATTTTAGAATAATAGTATTTAAAAGTAATACCCACTAAGCTGGATTTATCCAAACCAAAGTTTGCACCTAGCCCAACATATCCGCCCACGGCATATTTTGCTTGTGCTTTTCCAAATGAATTAAAAAATTCTAATTCATAAGGAGTTGTAACCAATATAGTTGGTCCTGCGCCAGCACAAAGGAACGGTCTCAAATTATCTGAAACCGCATTTTCAAACAGCCTGTACTGCATGCCAAAATTAATTGGTACTTGAAAAATTCTATTTTTTTTGGATGCGGTTATAAATGTTCTAGTATAATAATCATAGTATTCAAACTCACGATCATCTTTAGTTTCTGAAAATGAAAGATCAGCAAAGGCTGTCCATTTCGTGGTTATTTCTCTTCTGTAAAAAGTACCAAGCCCAAAACCAGCATCGCCAAACATAATATCCATTCCCCACGCATTTGTTGGAAAAACTTCTGCTGGCTTAGGCGGTGCAAGTTCTCCAATACCTTGAGCATTTATGCTGGAAAAAGGCAATGCAATTGCAAATAAACTTATGATAATTAGACTTTTTAAAGAGAAGCTTGATTTTATTTCTTTAGACATTTTAATATTCTTATTTTTCTATCGGTAAAATAAATATTGAAACAACAAATTCAATGTATTATTTAATCTTTAAATTAAAAACACCTGGTTTAATCCAAAAACATAGGAGTTGAAAAAACAATCATTGAATGCAAAATGAGTTTTACATAAGTCATTTCGATCACGATTTATTGGGAGAGAAATCTGTGCGCAATATATGAACAGAATTCTCAGTCGAATCCGCCGCGGCGAACTTCGAAATGACTCCGAAATTATTGTTCACGTGATATATCTGTCATTTCCACAAAAGTGGGAATCTATTTTGTGTTTTAGCTCTGGATTCCCGCCTGCCTGCCGGCTAAGGCAGGTTTTCACGGGAATGACACAAAGTTCAGATTTAATATAGGAGTTACTCATAATTTGAAATTAGAAGAAAAAGCAAATGCCCAAAAACCTTGAAATAAAAGTAAAACTAACATCACACAAAGAAGTAAAAGAAATTCTAAAAAAGAATAAGATTCCGTTTGAGGAATTATTATTACAAAAAGATATTTATTACAGGGTAGATAAAGGACTGTTAAAACTAAGGATGGAGAATGATAAACAAACTTTGATATTTTATGACAGAAATGAAAAATCAAAAAAACGCTGGTCTGATTATCACCTTTTAGAAATAAATAAAACCGATGCAAATAAATATCTTAAAAGATTTTTAGATGTTCTTACCATCGTAAATAAAAAAAGAGAGTTATATCTTTATAAGGATACAAGAATTCATCTTGATTATGTAAAAGGATTGGGATGTTTTTTAGAATTGGAAACAAGGGTTATAAATGGTTTAGCAGATGCTGAAAAAAGATTTTCGTTTATGATGGATTTACTTAAACTTAGAGACAAAAAGGAAATTAGAGCTTCTTACAAAGATTTACTTTTACTAAAAGATAAAAAATGATTCTTTCCAAAAATAAAATTGAACGGATAGATCCGGATAATCTCATAAATGATTTTATAAGTCAGGCAAAGCTTGGTGAGATTTTAATAATCGTACCAACAAACAGAAAGATCAGATATTTAAAGAGAGAATTAGTTTCACAATCACCGGGCAAATCGGTTTCAAAAATAAATCTACACACCTTTGAAACATTTACAACTCAGATATTTCAAACGAATAATTTTGATTCATTTAAAACTCTTAGTGAAGCATCTTCGGCAGTGCTGTTAAGTAAATCATTTAAGAAAACGGAATTAAAATATTTTTCAAACTATAGGAATGAAATTCCGCGCGGAACGTTAGACAGAATTAAAAATGTTATTACTCAATATAAATTAAATGGTATTTCACCTAACCAGATTATTTCTGAAGCAAAAAAACTTGAGGGTTCAGAAAAACTAAAAGCAACGGACATCGCAAATGTTTATAATAATTATTTAGCGTACTGCAAAGAATTAAATGTTTATGAAACTGGTGATGTTTATTCGGGAGTTCTTTTGCTGGATAAAAAAGATTTTGCTGTAAGATTTAATAATTCATTCACTGGAATAAAAACAATATTAATTAACGGGTTTGATGAATTTACACAGCCTGAAATTGATATAATAAATCGCACTGCAGATATTGAAAGCATTGAGCTTTATGTAATGTTTGATTATTACCGATACAATCCCGCGTTGTTTTCGCATCTTGATAGGTGTTATGAAAAGTTTAAGGCAAAGGGTTTTAATGAAGTTGAAGACACATCCCAAATTCAATTTAATGATTATCAAAAAAGAATTCGTGAGAAATTATTTTTATTAAATGAAAGTGATTCGCCTAAGCCAAGTGAAATTGATACGATAAAAATTATCGCGCAATCACCCGAAGAAGAAATAAGACTGATTGCCAAAGAAATAAAATCACTTATCACAAAAAAGAATGTTGATGTTGATTCTATAACAGTAGCTTTCAATTTAATATCTGATCACTCGGCAATAATTCGAGATGTATTTAATGAATATGGGATTCCGTTTAATCTTACGGACAGATATGCGTTAAATGAATCTCAGCCGGTAATTGCATTGATAAACTTTCTGGAAGTTCTGGAAAACAACTTTTACTATAAAAATATTTTCCGTGCGTTAACAGGTAGATGGATAAAAATTAACGGACTTGATCTCTCAAATCTTCTGCGGGTTTCATCAAATCTTAAAATAGTTTCTGGTTACAAAAATTGGATTGATTCAATCTCAAGAACTATTGATGAAATAATTTTTAATAATGATGATGAAGATAATCGTTTTTTGCCAATTGAGTTTTACTCAAAAGCTAAAGACGATGTGGAAGCGATTTTTGAAATGCTTAAGCCTTTCAGGGAAAAGAAAACCATTTATGAATTTAAAGATGAACTAAGAAAACTTATTTACACTTTAGGCTTACCTCAGCGTATAGTTAATGATAATGAAGATTACATCGAAAAAAATGTTAAAGCCATTACAATATTCCTGGAAACTCTTGATGAATTATTTGATTTGCTTGCTGATGAAAACGGTGCTGATAAAAAATTTCCGTTAAGTTTTTTCTTATCCCAAATTAAAACTGCACTTCAGTTTACACGATATAATATTAAAGAAAGGCACGCAAGCGGAGTGCTTGTAACATCAGTTAGTGAAATCCGCGGATTAAACTTTGATTATGTTTTTATCGGCGGCCTTGTGGATGGTGAATTTCCAACACGGTACCAACCTGAAATATTTTTATCCGGTTCTTACAAGAAAGATGAGTACAGGCATATTCTGGAAGATCGTTATCATTTTTACCAGACATTATGCTGTGCGAAGAAAAGATTGTACTTGTCTTATGCAATGAAGGATGAGAAAAAAGAATTTACTCCTTCTACATTTGTAAATGATTTGTTAAGACTTTTTAGTGTTAAAGAAAAATCAATTCAGGATTATTCAGATTTAGTTTACAGTAAATCAGAGTTAATGAAATATGCAGCTACTCTGGATTTAGAAAAAGATAAAGACAAACTTAATTCACTTGGTATTGATACCAAAAAACTTAAAACCGATTTAACTATTGATAAGTTAAGATTAGAAAATCCATTTGGTGAAACTGAATTTACAGGAAATATATCCATAAATATTTCTGATGAAGCAAAAACAAAATTATCTGAACAAAAAGAAAAACAATACTCTGCATCCCAGCTTGAAGAATATGCAAAATGTCCTTTCCAATATTTTCTGAAAAGAATTTTACAGCTTGAAACAATAGAAGAACCAACAGAAGAATTAGAATCGTTTGAACTTGGAAGTATTATTCACTCAATCTTATATGAATTTTACAGTGTACTAAAAGAAAAGAGGATAATTCTCTCTCAGTGTGATGATGATACATTTAAAAAAACAGAAAAATTAATATTTAGTATTGCTGAAAAGAAGATTGATAAGCTAAGACTTAATTCCACAATGATATTTTTTGAAAGAGAAAAAATTCTTGGAATAGCGGGGAATAAGAAAAAATCAATCTTATATAAATTTCTTGAGGAGGAAAGAAATAATTCAGAGGGATTTGTACCGCAATACTTTGAAATGGGATTTGGACAGTTTAAAAATTCAAAAGAAGAAAACACAAATGAATTTTTTATCGGTGATGTAAAGGTTCGAGGCAAGATCGATAGAATAGATGTTAATTTTGATGATACCACGTATAAAGTTATAGATTATAAACTCAGTGGAAAAAAGCCAACCAAAGCAGATCTTGAAACCGGAATATCATTACAACTTCCACTATATCTTTATGCATCTAAAAAATTAATTGAAGCAGATTTGAATAAAGAGTTTAATCCGGCAGCTGCAATTATTTACTCGCTAAAATTGAGTAATAAAGATTTTGGTAAAAAAAATGTGCATATAAGCAGTTCTAGAACTCCAGACCAAGATGATTTGTTAAAATCTAACGAAGAGCTTATAAAAATTTGCAATGAGTTTATTCCTTTTTACGTTAAAAATATTGCCAGCGGTAAATTCAATCTCTCAACACTTGATGACAGAGAGAGTAAAGTCTGTCGTTTTTGTGATTTCAAATCAATCTGTAGAATACAGGATGTAATTTAAAAGCAGCTTCTAAAATATAAATATGAAAGAAAATCAATTGTCACACTGAGCGTAGTCGAAGTGTGACTTTTTCATCCTTCGATCGGCTTAGGAAGGCGAGGGTAAAATATTGTAGAGGATTTAACACTTAATTTTATGCTTGTATTGATGAGGTTTATCTTTAATTTTACTCACTAATAGATATTCATTTTATAGGATTTACATGAAAACCATTTTTTCTTTTTTATTGATTCTCTTAACAGGTTTGAGCTTTGCCCAAAGCGGCAGAGATGAATGCATACTTGGTAAGACTGCCCATTTTAACCGATTACAAAAATTTGCAGATGTTAATTATCCAGGGGATTCTAAGTTTGATGTTAAGTATTATAAATTAGATTTAACAGTTAATCATACAACCCAAACAATTTCAGGAAATGTAACTTGCCAGGCGGAAATTGTTTTGCCGGGTGTAACTGAAATCTATTATGATTTAACTAATCCATTAATTGTGGATTCCGTTTTAGTTAATGGCGACATCACAACATTTACTAGAGGATCAAACAAATTAAACATTTCTTTAAACTCTACGCTTAACGTTGGAGATAATTTTACAACTATAGTTTATTATCACGGTACGCCAGGCTCAAGCGGATTTGGAAGTTTTGAGTTTAGTTCACAAGGCGGCAATCCCGCAATATGGACTTTAAGTGAACCCTACGGAGCAAAAGATTGGTGGCCCGTTAAAGATACTCCGGCTGATAAAGCAGACTCAGCAGATTTTTGGATTACAGTAAGTACATCTTTAATTCCTGCATCCAACGGAAAACTTATGGCGATTGTTGATAATGGAAACGGAACACATACTTATAAATGGAAGAGCAGTTACCCGATCGCACAGTATCTGCTTTCGATGGCAATAACAAATTATGCGCAGTACACAAATTATTATAATTACAGTCCAACTGATTCAATGCCGATAGATCATTTTCTATATCCGGGAAGTTTAAACTCAAATATTGCTCAATTAAACAAGACACCTGGAATGATTGAAATTTATGCTGATCGTTTTGGTGAGTATCCATTTATAAATGAAAAATATGGGCACGCACAATTTGGCTGGGGCGGTGGAATGGAGCATCAAACAATTACTTCTATGGGTGGATTTAGCAATATGCTGATTGCGCACGAACTTGCTCATATGTGGTTCGGTGATAAAATCACCTGTAAAGATTGGCATCACATCTGGCTGAATGAAGGATTTGCAACTTATGGCGAATGTTTAATCAATGAAGCTTGGTATGGCAAATCAGGTTATGATAATTATATTGTTAATGAAATGGCTAGTGCAAGAAATGCTCAAGGTTCTATTTGGGTTCAGGATATTACTCAGGTGTGGGAAATATTTAATGGCTCAAGATCTTATGCTAAAGGTGCAGTGGTGTTACATATGTTAAGAGGAATTGTAGGTGATTCAGTTTTCTTTAACATACTTCAAACTTATGCTGCAAATCCAAATGTTGCTTATGGTGTAGCAGTAACTGAAGATTTTCAAGCAGTTGCTGAAAATGTCTCAGGGTTGGATTTGAATTATTTCTTCCAGCAATGGATTTATGGAGAGAATTATCCAAAGTATCATTCATGGTATTCAAAGGCTTTAATCAGCGGTAATACATGGAATTTATCTCTTTTAATTACTCAGGATGCAAACACAAATCCGGCATTTTTTACTATGCCTGTACAAATAAAAGTTACGCGAGCAATTGGTGATACTATCATTACAGTATTTAATAACTCAGCAAACCAGCATTATAATATTGCAATTGAAGGTGAACCGATCTCAATGGTTTTTGATCCAGGTAATTGGATATTAAAAACTCATTCAACCATTGTTCCTGTTGAATTAACTTCATTTACTGCAGAATTAAATAATCAAAAAGTTAATCTTCTCTGGTCAACAGCCACAGAAGTAAACAATCAAGGTTTTGAGATTCAAAGAAAATCAAACAAGACGGATTGGGCTACGATTGGATTCGCTGAAGGCAGAGGAACAACAACTGAACAAACTAAATATTCATTCGTAGATGATATCTCAGCTATGACACAAACCAATCTTTACTATCGATTAAAGCAAGTAGATTTTAACGGAGATTTTTCATATTCAGATGTTGTTAATGTTTTTCTTTTCCCGGATGATTATTCGTTAACACAAAATTTTCCAAATCCTTTTAACCCAAGCACAATAATTAAATTTAATTTAGCTAAGGCAGGATTTGCATCTTTAAAACTTTATGATGTTCTTGGAAAAGAAGTCGCTTCAATTTTAAGCAGTGAATTAGAAGCCGGACCATACGAAGTTTCTTTTGATGCATCAAATCTTCCAAGCGGTACATATTTTTATACATTAACTTCCGGTAGTTTTACAGAAACACGAAAGATGTTACTTTTGAAATAATTTTAAATAGTTAAAATATAATTTACAATGAAGGCGATTCGAGAGAGTCGCCTTTTTTAATTTGAAGCACATTTCTCGCACTTCTCTAAAACATTTCCTAAGTTACAACTAAGATTTAACCCAAAAAGGTTGAGGCTCCAATGAAACCAAAATATTGCCTTCTCTTTCTTCTTTCATTCTACATTCTAAATTGTACATTGTACATTGAAGCGCAAGCGACAGTCCGTTACGTTAGCAAAACCGGCACCAGCACACCGCCCTACACAAGCTGGCAAACCGCTGCAGACAGCATACAAAAATGCATTAACCTTTGTATTGATGGCGATACGGTTTACGTCGATAATGGAATCTATAAGGAGAATCTAATAATAAACACCGCACTATTTCTTATCGGACTGTCAACAGATTCTACGATTATTGATGGGACAAATTTAGGAAACACAACAATATCAATTAATGCAAATGTTTTTATAAAAAATCTAAATATATATGGCAAGGGAGATGGTATTGGTGATGCTGTTATTCGCTCAAATATTAACGATTTGCAAATTAGAGATGCAAGAATAAGTAAATGTGCTATTGGTATAAGTTCTGTAGACGGTTCGGTTATATTAAAAAGTTTGTTTATGAAAAATGTAAGAACCGGTATTTCATTACTTAGCGCATCAAATTTTTACTCTTATTTAATTGATAGTTGCGTTTTTATAATGGATAATGGTAATTCACATGCAATAAATATTGGCTTCGCTGTAAAAGCAACAGCTACTATCTCTAATAATCTAATTTTGTTTACGGGAACACAACATATAAATGATATAGGAATCTACTGTGGTTTACCCAAAAAAGTATCCATCTACAATAACTTAATCAGCGGATTTGGTGTTAATATATATATGGATGGAATTGAAGACACCGCATTTATTAAACAAAATGTTTTAGCAGGTTCTGGGGCAGGTATTCTCACTGATGGTATTTCAGTAGCAAACAATGTAGTGTTGATAAATAATAATATAGGCGTTGCTAATTATAGCGCATATAATAAATTTAACTACAATATCTTCTGGAAAAACAATCGTAATTTTTCTACAATCATTGCCTATGGTGATAGTGATTTAATTGCGGATCCAATGTTTTTAAAAGATACTATTGCAAACCCTCAACTTGATTTTGATTATCACCTACAAGCGTTCTCCCCTGCAATAGATAAAGGAGATCCAAACATTCTTGACGTGGATGGAAGTAGAAGTGATATTGGTATGTACGGCGGACCTTTTGGAGAAACATATACGTACCAGGATTTAGCACCACTTGCCCCCAGAAATCTTTCTGCTGTTGTTGATACGAATACAATATTAGTAAAGTGGAACAGGAACACAGAAGCAGATATAAGTTATTATAAGGTTTATAGGGATACGGTATCTGGTTTCACAATTGATTCAACAAAGCTTGTAAGCTCATCCGCAGATACTTTTTTTATACAACCAAATCCACATATAAATACCAGATGTGTTTACAAAGTAACTTGTGTAGATAATCAGAACAACGAATCCAAACCAAGCCTTGAGCTTGTTGTTAATATTACTTCTGTTTCAGCGAATGACTATCCAATGACTATTAGTGACTATGTTCTTTATCAAAACTATCCAAACCCCTTTAACCCGAGTACAAAAATAGGCTATCAATTAAAAGAAAGAGCTTATGTAAAACTGATGGTTTATGATATAAAAGGAGAACTTGTTTCTGTATTAGTAAATAAAGAACAAAACGCCGGTTACTACGAAACAGAATTCAATGTAGGGAACGGACTCCCGTCCGTTCCGAATACACCAAGCATTGCAAGTGGTATTTACCTGTATAGAATTGAAGTAATTGGTGAAGGAAAAATTCCTGTTTATACAGAAATGAAAAAAATGATCTTGGTGAAGTAATGTTCAATACTCAATGTTAAATGATCAATTAAATAATAAAAGGAGATGATCTTATGAATGTTCTTTCAGTTTCAATTTAAAATTAATTAACAAATTTTTTTTCAATTATTCAGGGGCTTACTTATGAAATCTCTAATAAAAAAACTGTTCTTTGTAATTTTTTTATGTACTACTTTTTCTCAAGCGCAGAACTGGTTACAAACCTATGATGGTATACCTGTTATATCAGGTTTACATTGGGATTTTACGGATAGCATAAGATATCCTAACGCAATGAATAAAATGAGGGCTGTAGTAGATGGAGTTCAATTAGATTTGGGATTAAAAGATGGTAATCCATATAGCAATCCCGGTGATATGATGAATTTATTAAATGGCTATGGTTTTCACGTTATCCCAAATGCAGTATATAATAACAGCACATTGTACAACTATGTAAGTTATTATACTGATGCAAGATACACTGTTTGGGAAACGGAAGGAGAATATGGTGATACAAGCTATTTACAGCACGATAGCAACGTAATGGATGACAGTGCTTACTTTATAAAATTGAAACCAGATGTTGTATGTGGGGAAAAGGAATTGATATGGGGACCTTACTATACTCAATATGTTTATGAAACTAATAATGATCGTTCAAAAGATACCGCACATTATACACCAATATTCAGGATGAAGCTAGAAGTTAACCCAAATCCACCATACTGTGAGGATACAACTGTTTGGACTGATAATCCGGAAACACCTATTTGCATTATTCAGGTTACTCAGTCAAAACTAAAAGTGCAAAACGATTGGACATTTGAATGTACTCACCCAATCCGCGAGGAAATAATAAGACTCAATCGTTTTCAACCATTGGGTCAATTTAAGGATATAACTTTTGAAGCACCCTCATATTATGATTTATTAAGTAATGCCTGCCAATCAGTTGCACTGGAAGAACCTCCGCCGCAAGCAAACACCGAAAATATGGAATTGTACGTTAATGGGAATGATTTACTTAAACAAAGAGCATATATAGAGTTTAAAGTTATATGGCTTGGCAATCCAAACTACCTGTTATCTATTGATAAAGTTACTGTTTCGGACGCAAAAGGATATGATTTGATAGTAGGTGATACTACTGGAACTAAAACATTAATTCAAAGCCAGCTCAATCAATTGTCTACTTATGACTCCAATATTCTCGGTTGGTTCGGAAGGGATGAACCTAATTCTATTGATCAGTATGCCCCAATAAAAAGAGTTATTGAAATTATTAATGATCACACAGATAATGCAAGCCCACTTTGGTTAGCGTTGATGGGAAAATGGGATGGTGCTTTTAGCAATAGGGCAGACCCTAATGGTACGTATCATCTAAGTCCTTGGAAAGAAATGAAAAAACGAATAGGAAATATGAATGTATGGCAGGATATATATATGTTCGATTATCCTTATCAAGAAAATGGGCCATATGATCCACCACCCGGAGAAACCTGGCAAGAGGCTAATATTCGAGTCACATCTAAACTCAATTACAAACCAGCTTATGAGTTGGATTCAAATTTCGGTATAAGTCTTTAGTGTGGGCAGGTGTATTTGGCCGGTATTGCAGACGAAAGGAATATTTTTGGTTATGAGTTAATGTATGAAACAAATCTTGCTTTAATGAATGGAGCTAAATTTTTATCGCTCTATACTTATTTTGCACAAAGAAATACTGATAGCTGTAACTCGGGCTGGACTTGTCACGCAATAGTTGATCTTAATCCTAATGGAACACTTGAATATACTGGGAAGTATGATACTCTACTAACTATTATCAGTCCAAGATTGAAAGGCTTAATGGGCAAAACTCTTAAAAGATTATCCCCAACTGATCAATTACTCCAAGTACCGATTAACCAATCACTGGGGTCTGGGTTTATTTTAAAAATAATTAAAGGCGCTTGTACAGCCCAAGGAAATCAATCAGCTGATTATGTCTATGATCTTGGGTTTTTTACCGATTCGCTCTATCGTGATTATTTTATGATCATTAGCCGTTGGTACAATGGACAATGCAATCCAGCTCTTACAATCAAATTAAAACCTGAAAATTACAACAACTTTAATATAAGGGTTGTGGACTATATAAATGATCAAACCTATAATACGAACAGGTTCGGTTCAATAAGTACTGCCCCTGGTAGGGGTGATGCAGGATTCTTTGGAGTGTTTCCAATCCTCCAATATGGTGGAAGTATCAGCTTAAATGATACTACCTACGATGGTGAAACTTTGCTCGATGAATTAACAATCGAATCCGGTGCAACACTTACAATTAACGGAACCTACAATGCAAAAGCAAATATAACAGTTAAAAGCGGTGGTAAAATAAAATATGGCAGTAACAATAGTAAAATTGTTTTTAGTACTGGTAAAAAAATAATTATTGAAGGAACAGCCGAAATTAAAGGAACTTCATCAATAAATAAATTAACACTTGAGTTTGCAAGTTCTGAAAAAGGAATTGACGTGTTACCAGGCTCAAGTTTAACATTAAGTTATTGCAATATAACAGGTGCATATTATGGTCTCGTTACAAGAACCGGTACACCAAGTTATCTTAATATCACTTATTCAAACTTTGCATTCGGTTCAACAGGTATAGTATTAAATGGCAATTTTTATATCGGAGGCCCTTCTCCAACTTCAACAATATCTAACTGTAATTTTACAACCTGGGGCACAGGAATAAGTGTTACAAATAATAACTCCGTTATTATTAGCCAGAACAGTTTTGCAAGCTGCGGTATTTCAATACTAAATGTTCCTGCGGCATACATACAAGGCAACAACATTTCTTCAGGCTCAAACGCAAGCTATTCGGGTATATTTTTTAATAATAGCGGCGGATATATACGAGGCAACACAGTAAAAAATCGTGTAAACGGAATTCATCTTGCAAATTCCTCTGTTGATATTGGTGGGAACTTAATTGAAAACAATTATAGACACGGGATTTATAATGGTAGCGGTTCGTTTCCAAACCTTGTTGGATTGGTTCAGACAAACCCGCCAGCATATTATCCATTAGCTGGTTATAATATTATTAAAAATAACGGGAATAACACTCAGCTTAATACTGAAAATGATGGTTCAGAATTTTATTTTAGTTATTCAGATGCTCATCTTGGTACAGAAAGAAATCCCGGTTGCAATCAAATCTCGGATGATAGAACTTCTACACCATCAATGAATACAGTATTATTACTTAGCGGTGTTTACGGAAATGAACCTCATTATCTGGATGCTATTTATAATTACTGGGGTACAACAATGCCAACAAATAGCAGGTTCGGGATAGCAACTTATTATACACCATATTATAATTCAGCTTGTTCTCCAGGTGGTGGTAGTGCAGAACAAAAACTTGTATTAAAAACATTATCTGGTGAAATTGTTGATTCAATTTCTGCCGCAGAAGGTGCACCAGAAAATCTTACAACTCTTGAAACAATTTATTCTGAAGCGGATAATCTTTTTGCAACAGGCAACGTAACACAAGCAAAACCTATTTACGAGCAAATTGTAAATGCTAATTATACAACAGAAGAAAAACTTCCTGCTTATAACAAGCTATACACAATTGCCAATCTAACAAATGCAGATGAAAGTTATTTTAACAGTTTACAAAATACTTTCAATGATATTTCAAATTCAGAGGTTGACACTCTGTTGAAGAAAATCTACAATCAAAACTCAATTAAATGCGATGTAAGCAAACAAGAATATTTAACTGCAATTTCAAAGTTTGATAACATCATTCAACAAAACCCAAACAGTGAGGAAGCGGTTTATGCAGAGATTGATATTATCACAACAGCATTAAATCTTGATACAACAAACTCACAGCTTGGTAAAATGGGTGGCGGTAAATATCTTGTAAAAGGTACATCAGATTATCTAACAAAACTTAATAATCTTCTGCAAAACAAATTTGGTATAAACTCAGAAGAAAAAGAACAAATAATTCCAAAAGAATATTCTTTACATCAAAATTATCCAAATCCATTTAACCCAACAACAACAATCAAATTTGATTTACCAAATGATGGATTGATAACACTAGAGATATTTGATATTCTTGGAAGAAGAATCATAACTCTTGTATATGAATACAAAACTGCTGGCAGTTATGAGCAAGTATTTAACGCATCTAGTATTGCAAGCGGCGTTTATGTTTATAAGTTGCAAGCAGGAGATTTCGTTCAAACAAAGAAGATGATTCTTTTGAAATAATTTTAATTCCTTGACATCCAGAGATTCAATTCTTATTTTTGTTCAGCCACTGTTCCTATTTATCGGAACGGTGGCAATTTTTTTTAAAACATTAACAAACAGAGATTTATTATGTCCGTAGGAAATTTTGTTTATCTAACAAGGGAAAGACTAATTGAGATTGAAAAAGAGCTTCAGGAAATGAAAACGAATGGCAGAAAAAAGATGGCTGCCAAAATAGCAGAAGCACGTGCACATGGTGATCTTTCTGAAAATGCGGAATATGATGCTGCTAAGGAAGAACAAGGTTTGTTTGAATTGAAGATCAGCAAAATGGAAGATGTACTTTCACGTGCAAGAGTAATCGATACTTCCAAAATGCCGGCAGATGAAGCCCATTTGCTTTCCACTGTAAAAATCAAAAATCTTAAAACAAAAAAAGTGGTGGAGTATCTTTTAGTCTCTCCCGAAGAAGCAGATTTCCAGGAAGGAAAAATTTCTGTTACTTCACCAGTAGGACAAGGCTTAATGGGCGCAAAATTAGGAGAGAAAGTTCAAGTAAAAGCTCCTGCAGGATTATTGGAGTTTGAAATTATTGAGATTAAATAGTATAACGTTTTAATTATACTTCTTTCGATAAAGAAAATTAAAAAATTTGCATTGTCATTCCCGTGAAAACCTGCCTTAGCCGGCAGGCAGGCGGGAATCCAGAATCTTAAAACAAAGAGGATTCCCACTTTCGTGGGAATGACACTGGATTTAGTTCTTTTATCATTCTATAAATCTTTACAAAATAATCAATAGTATTTTGGCTGATGAATCATACATACAACTAGCAATTGAAATTGCCAAAAAAGGTGAAGGCAGTGTTAGTCCAAATCCGTTAGTTGGATGTGTGATAATAAAAAATAACAGAATTATCGGCGCGGGATATCATCAGAAGTTTGGAGAAGACCACGCCGAAATTAATGCAATTAACTCTTCAGCAGAATCACTTGAAGGCTCCTCATTATATGTAAATCTTGAACCGTGTAGTCACTACGGTAAAACGCCCCCTTGTGTTGATAGAATCATAAAAGAAAAAATTAAACGGGTTGTTATCGGTACGCTGGATATCAATCCGCTTGTAAGTGGAAATGGAGTTAAAGCCCTTAAGAAAGCCGGAATTGATGTTAAGGTAGGTGTCCTTGAAAAAGAATGTATCGAGTTAAATAAATTCTTTTTCAAATTTATTACAAATAAGCTTCCCTACGTAACTCTTAAAGCGGCTCAAACTTTGGATGGAATGATTGCGGATAAGAATAATTATTCTGAATGGATTTCATCAAGTGAATCAAGAAAATACGTACATTGGCTAAGAAGCAGGTATGATGCTGTACTTATTGGTGCTGAAACTGCGAGAAAAGATAATCCAAAATTAACAGTTAGAATGGTTGAAGGAAGAAATCCTTATAGAGTTGTATTGGATTCAAACCTAAAACTTAAAAGTGATTTAAGTTTGTTTAAGATTAATTCTGATAATAAAACGATTGTCATCACATCTGAAAAAAGTAAATCCAAATCAAATAAAATTAACCGATTAGAAAAACTTGGAGTTAGAGTACTATTTGTAAGAGAGGATGATAATGGAAGATTGATTCTGAAAAGTATCTTAAAGGAATTGGCAAAACTGCAGATAATATCTTTGTTGGTAGAAGGCGGCAGCAAAATATATTCAGCTTTTCTAAAACAAAATATATACGATGATATTTATTTATTTGTGAGTCCTAAAATTCTTGGCAGCGGCTTAAAAACATTTTCCGAGATTCAGAGTAAGAAACTAGGTGATGCTGCAAAATTAAGTATTAATCATATTCAAAAAATTGGCAATGATTTACTTATCGAACTGGTTAAATAATATTTTCTACCTCATTAAATCTTAGAATTTCTATTTATAACTTTACATTACATATCTAAATTTTTAAGGACGTACAATGTTTACCGGATTAGTTGAAGAAAAAGGAATACTTAAAGAAAAAATTCCAACTGGCGATGGATTTCAATTCTTAATTGAAGCAAATATCATAATGAAGGATTTACAAATCGGCAGCAGTGTTGCAGTTAATGGATGCTGTTTAACCGTTGTAAAGATTGATCGAAATACTTTTGCTGTTGATACAATTGAAGAAACCTTGAACAAAACAAATCTTGGTGTGCTTAAGCAAGGTATGAACGTAAATCTTGAAAGACCATTAGCTGCTGAAGCAAGATTGGGCGGACACTTTGTTCTTGGACATATTGATACTACAGGAAAAGTTGAAGATGTAAAGGAACTTTCCAACAGCCATTGGTTAACAATTTCTTTTCCGGAAAAATTTAAACAGTATTTAATTTATGTTGGTTCAGTTGCAATTGATGGTGTTAGCATGACAGTTGCGGAATTGAAAGACAAATCTTTTTCTGTCGGGATAATTCCACATACCTGGAAAGAAACAATTTTTGCGGATAAAAAAATTGGTGATACAGTAAATCTTGAGTTTGATGTTTTAGGTAAATATGTTGAGAGAATTATGGAAAGTAAAAGTCAGGATGAGTCCTCATTCTTTTTAAACTGATGAAAGCAACAGAACAAAAGGTTTTAAGATTTATAAAGGAGAATGAACTTCTTTCTTCTGGAGAAAAAATTCTTGTTGCATTAAGCGGAGGACCTGATTCAGTATTTTTACTTCACTTCTTAAATAAGTTTAAGAAAAAGTTCAAAATTGAAATTGGTGCAGTTCATGTAAATCATAAATTGCGTGGTAAAGATTCTGAAAGAGATGAACTTTTTTGTAAAACAATTTGTGATGAGATATCCATTCCGTTTTATATGCTTCGTAAGGATGTAAAATCTTACTCAAAGAAAAATAAATTATCCCTGGAAGTTGCCGGAAGAAAAATTCGTTATGAGTTTTTTGAAAAGATTTCTAAATCAAATAAGTATGATAAAATTGCAACGGCACACAATGCTGATGATAATGCTGAGACAGTTTTATTAAACTTAATTAAAGGAACGGGCATAAAAGGGATTGCGGGAATTCCTGTAAGAAGAAGCAAAATAGTCCGTCCAATTTTATCTTTAACTAAAAAAGAGATTCTGGATTATCTTTATGAAAATCGATTTGAGTATAGAATTGATGAATCGAATCTTTCAAATGATTTTGAAAGAAACTTTTTAAGAAATGAAATTATTCCTTTAATACAAAAAAACATAAATCCCTCTTTTTCAAATTCAACACTAAATACTTCTCTTAATTTGCAGAGATTAAATTCGGGATTAACTGAAATTGTTCCCGGATTAAAATCCGCTGTTAAGTTAAAACGTAATAGTAGTGTTTCAATTCCAATTGAGTTTATAAAAAAGAGTAATTATTTTATTATCTCTTATACATTAAAAGAGATTATTGATGAAAACTTTTCAGTAAAACTTGAATCAAAAGATCTGAAGAAAATATTTTTACTTGCAAAGAGACAATCAGGAAAATCAGAAGAACTATCCGAAAAACTGATTGTGTTAAAAGAAAGGAACGAAATTACAATAAAAAAAAAATCATCAGTTAAAAATCCTAATGAAAAAAAGATAGGTATTGGTAATGAAGTAGAGATAGATGGCAAGATCCTTTCTATTTCAAAAGTTAAAAAAGATGAAGTTAAAATCGGTAAATCTAAAAATGTGGAGTTTATTTCAGCCGATGGTTTAAGCAGCACCTTTATTGTTAGGATCTGGAAAGAAGGAGATAAATTTTTTCCGATTGGAATGCAAGGAACTAAGAAAATTTCTGATTATTTAAACGATATAAAAATTAATTCTTTTGAAAAAAAACAGCACTTGGTTTTAGAAAATGAAGGTAACATTGTTTGGGTAATCGGTAAGCGACTTGACAATCGATTTAAAATAACATCTGACACAAAGAAAGTATTACGATTATGTCTGAAGTAAATGATAGTAAAAATGAAAAGTTGGTTATTGGTGACGACGTTTTTGTGCCATTCCTCACAGAAGAAGTAATTCAAAACAGAATTAAAGAAATGTCATTCCAAATATCACAAGATTATAACGGAAAAATTCCCATTTTTATTGGCGTACTTAACGGAGCATTTATTTTTCTGTCTGATTTAATCAAAAATATTTCAATCGATTGTGAGATAGATTTTTTTAAGCTCTCAAGTTACGGTGATTCCAAAATATCCTCAGGCAATGTGCGCTTACTCAAAGAACTAAATTGCGATGTAAACGGACGCGATATTATAATTGTTGAAGATATTGTGGATTCAGGTTTATCTATAAAGTATATTGAAGAAATATTTGGTAAACATACTCCAAGCAGCATTAGTGTTTGTTCTCTCTTAATGAAGCCTGAGAGCCTTAAATATGACGTTAAAATTGATTATATTGGATTCAAAATTCCTAGTAAATTTGTAATCGGTTATGGGTTAGATTACGCCCAAAAATTCAGAAATCTTAGATCTATTTATAGTCTAAGTGATTAAAATAAAAATTAAATGTAGAGTAAAACTTTAGAAAAGATGATATGAGTGATAACGAAAAAAAATCAGGTAATAAAACTCCAAAAAACAACAATCCTAAAAGACCGGATGACAATTTTGATTGGACAAAAGTAATTAGAATGGTTTTTGGCTGGGGTGCTGTTATAGTAGCGGCTGTAATTGTTATGCAGGTTTTTAGAACCGGTGCTGAAACTTTTACAGAAATTCCGTATGGAGAGTATGAAATTCTTCTTCAAAATCCGGAAAATATTTCATCCGCGAGCATAACAAAAGCAGATTTGAATGATTATACATTCAAAGCTGAACTTAAAAAAGAAACAAATATTAATATCAAAGGAAAACCAGTTTCGGTTAAGGCTGTTTCAGTTTACATTCCTGAACCTATGATTAGAGATCAGGAAGCGGTTTGGAAAGAGAAGGGCATTCAATATTCGTTTGATAAAGAATCAAATGAATGGCTTAATATTTTAATTGGATTTTTACCCTGGGTACTTATCATTGCTGTTTGGGTTGTGATAATGAGAAGAATGCAAGGACAGGGCGGCGGCTCAAGAGGAATTTTTTCTTTTGGAAAAAGTAAAGCAAAACTTATTACACCTTCCAGCAAAAGAGTAACTTTTAAAGATGTAGCAGGAACTGATGAAGCTAAAATGGAACTTCAGGAAATTATTGAATTTCTTAAAGAACCCACTAAGTTTCAAAAACTTGGCGGTAAAATTCCAAGAGGAGTTTTACTGTTGGGACCTCCCGGAACCGGTAAAACTTTATTAGCTCGAGCAGTAGCCGGAGAATCAGGCGTTCCGTTCTTTTCAATCTCCGGAGCCGATTTTGTTGAGATGTTTGTTGGAGTTGGTGCAAGTCGTGTTCGTGATTTATTTGAACAAGGAAAGAAAAATGCACCCTGTATAATTTTTATTGATGAGATTGATGCAGTTGGAAGACATCGAGGTGCAGGATTAGGCGGCGGCCATGACGAGCGTGAGCAAACTCTTAACGCTTTACTTGTTGAAATGGATGGATTTGAACAGAACAGTGGAGTAATAATTATTGCCGCAACAAACAGACCTGATGTTCTTGATCCGGCTTTATTAAGACCTGGAAGATTTGACAGACAGGTAGTTGTTGATCGTCCTGATGTTAAAGGAAGAGAAGGAATTCTTAAAGTTCATACAAGAAATATTCCTCTCGGTGAAACTGTTGATGTTGAAGTTATTGCAAAAGGAACACCGGGATTAGCTGGTGCAGATTTAGCAAATCTTGTTAATGAAGCTGCACTTTTAGCTGCAAGAAAGAACAAGAAAAAAGTTGAGATGATTGACTTTGAAGAAGCTAAAGATAAAGTAATGATGGGAATGGAAAGAAAGAGTTTGATCATATCTGAAAAAGAAAAGGAAACTACTTCTTATCATGAAATTGGTCATGTACTTGTTGCAAGGATGATTCCTGAGGCAGATCCTGTTCATAAAGTTACAATTATTCCACGAGGCAGGGCACTTGGTGTTACAAGCTATTTGCCTATCGATGAAAAACATACTTATTCTAAAGAGTATCTTGAGGCTATGATTACTTATGCACTCGGTGGAAGAGCTGCTGAAAAATTAGTTTTCAAACACTACACAACCGGTGCAGGAAACGATATTGAAAAAGCAACTAATATTGCACGTAAAATGGTTTGTGAATGGGGAATGAGTGATAAACTTGGTCCACTTGCATATGGTGCAAAGGAAGAAGAAATCTTTTTAGGAAGAGAAATCCAGAAACATCGAGACTA
Source organism: Ignavibacteriales bacterium (assembly GCA_038214015.1). Classification (GTDB taxonomy): domain Bacteria; phylum Bacteroidota; class Ignavibacteria; order Ignavibacteriales; family Ignavibacteriaceae; genus IGN3. Next base: position 20,765 of record JBBQSH010000041.1, read on the forward strand.
TAGCGAAAAAACTGCAATCGAAATTGATGATGAAATTCGAGAAATTATTAATTCTGCATTCGAAAGGGCTGTAAAAATATTGGGTGATAACATGGATTTACTTCATAAGCTATCTGCCGAACTCTTAGAAAGAGAAATTCTTGATGCAGAAGAAATAGATAGAATAATTCGTGGTGAAAATCTACCACCTATACAAAAAGAAATTAAAGCCACAGAAGAAGCTGTTCCTGATCATGTAAAAAAACTAATAGAACAAAGACAACAACAGGATCCAGCACCTACTAATGACTGACATTGACAATGGCACAATTCATTACAGAGATGAGTTAGTTAGAAAACTAATTCATCTCTTTTCTTTATCTATTCCTATAATCTATTATTTTATTCCTTCTTCCATTTCAATCACAATTTTAATTTGTCTTACAATATTTGCTTTAATTATAGATGGTGGAAGATTTATATCTAAACCATTTGCAAAAATATTTTATAAAGCATTCGGATTTTTATTGCGCAAGCATGAACTTGATAAAGAAAAGAAAAATCTAACGGGCGCAACTTATGTGATTTTATCAGCATTAATTTGTGCTTTAATTTTTCCTAAAGTGATTTTTGTTACTGCCTTTACGATTTTAATAATCAGCGATACGATGGCAGCACTAATTGGGAGAAAATTTGGTAAAAGAAAATTTCTAAGAAAAAGTTTTGAAGGAACTTTATCATTTTTCATTAGTGCAAGCATAGTAGTTATTTTTACACCCAAGGTTGGTAATTTTCCAATGGAATATGTGATTGGTTTTATTGCGGCATTTGTGGGAGCTATAGTTGAAAATATTTCTTATGGCCTTGCAGATGATAATCTTACAATTCCTATTTCGGTTGGATTAACTATGTGGGCGTTGTACGCATTAATTTTTCCAAACTTAGATTTGATCTTACAAAATGTTCCGAGGTAAATATGAAAAAATTATTAATCTTTATATCTCTTTTTAGTTTTTTATACTTTATAAATGGATGTGATTCCTCAAGGAAACCTGCTACAGGATTTGAGGATGAAATTTATGTTGTAGCAGATTCCCTTGAGTTTGAGGAATTAAAAGTTGCGCTGCAAGCTGCGTTTGAAGTAGAAATAAATACGCCAATACCTGAAAAACTTTTCATAATAAAAAGGGTTTCATCAAATCTGATAGAAAAAGTAAAGAACAAAAAAAATATTGTAATTGTTGCTCCGCTAAATTCAGATTCATACACATCCCAATACATCAAAACAATCGTTGATAGTACAATTCAGAAAAGATTAGAAACTGAAAACGATTTTATTGTAAGTAAATATGATTTATGGGCAAAGAATCAGCTTGTTACAGTTTTATCTGCTGAAAACATGCAGGAACTTGAGTTTAAAATTCTGAAGAACAAAGACAAACTACTATATGCTTATCAAAAAATATCCGATAAAAGATTAAAACAAAGTCTATACGCACCACTTTATGAACGCCAGGCTATTGAAGGTTTACTATTGCGCGATTACGGTTGGTTAATTTATGTTCAGGCAGATTACAAACTTGCAAAAAATGATGCAGAAAATAATTTTGTGTGGTTACGAAGATCTCCCGGCAGCGATATGGAACGATGGATTTTTATTCATTGGATAGATAATGCAACTCCAGAATATTTAAGTACAGATTCCATTAAGTCAATTCGAAACCGAATG